>DASRFG010000019.1 GCA_035651655.1 Terriglobales bacterium | reverse complement strand
GCGCTCCGCCCTTGGAGTGGAACATCGGCTTGATGTCGTCGCGCTCCTTGCGGGACAACTCCCCCACCTTCGGCGTGCGAATCGCGATCACCGGCAAATTCGCATTGATCGCCAGTTCCTGCAGGTTCTCCGGCGTGAAGCAATCCCGCACGTCCGCAAACGGAGGCAGTCGAAGATCGGGCTTGTCGATTCCGTACAACCGGATCGCCTCGTCATAATCCATGCGCGGAAACGAAGTCTTGATCTCTTCTCCGGTGGCGCGGAAAGCGGCCTCTAGGAATCCCTCGACCACTTCCCACACTCGCTCCGCTTGCGGATACGACATCTCCAAGTCGATCTGCGTGAACTCCGGCTGGCGATCGGCGCGCAAATCTTCGTCGCGGAAGCAGCGCACAATCTGGAAATACTTGTCGAAGCCGGAGATCATCAGGATCTGCTTAAACAGTTGGGGCGACTGCGGCAAAGCGTAGAACGATCCCGGGTACACCCGACTGGGCACCAGATAATCGCGCGCGCCCTCGGGCGTGGATCGGGTCATAAAAGGAGTTTCTATTTCGAAAAATCCTTTTTCTGACAAATGCTGACGGATTGCCAGCGCCACCTTGTGTCGTAATTCGATGTTTGATTGCATGGCCGGACGTCGCAGGTCGAGGTAGCGATATTTCAATCGCACCTCCTCGTTGGTCGGAACGTTTTCACCCGGCAAAAAGGGCGGCGTCTTCGACTCATTCAGAATGCGCAATTCTTCGGCGACCAGTTCCACTTCACCGGTTGCCAGGTTCTTATTGACTGTGCCCGGATCGCGTTGCTTCACCGTTCCGATCACCGCGACCACGTACTCCGAACGTAAATTGCCCGCCTTTTCGTGCAATGCCGGGTTCAGCTCTTTATTGAAAATTACCTGCGTGCTGCCGGTGCGATCACGCAGATCGATGAAGAGGAGATGTCCAAGGTCACGGCGACGGTTGACCCAGCCCATCAGCACCGCTCGCCGCCCCGCCTCGGACGGGCGTAGCTCGCCGCAGGTGTGGGTGCGCCGCAGATCGCCTAAAAAGTCGAGCAAAAGATCCTTGCCTCAGTTGGGAATCGCCGCTTGCGCGGAATCAGAGATTATAAATGGAGGGGCTGAAAAGCTTTGAGAGCTCACCACCAAGGACACCGGTAAATTAACAATCGATTCTTTTTCAACCACAGAGGGCACGGAGGCTCACAGAGGAGGGATTTTCGAATTTCTTCGTGCTACTTGGTGTCTTTTTTGGTGACGATCTCTCTGTTGGCACTCTTTTTTATCTAAATTGTCCCTCTGCGAGCCTCGGTGTCCTCTGTGGTTAAAAGTCTCTACTGCGCCGCTGTCGCCTGCTGGAACTTCAGCTTCCAGTCCGCACCTTGCTTCACCCAGACTGAGCTCAAGTGCTGATATCGCGGCGCCGGGTCGGCCCCGACATTCATGCGCAGGATCACGTTGTAGGTAACCACCGCGGCGCTGTCGGTGAGAGGCAGCACCTGGGCGTCGTACATGGAAAAATCCTGCAGGTTTACCGCGTTTAAAGCTTCGAGCATCTCGGCGCGGCTGTAAACCTTGGCATCCGGTCCAACCTCCAGAAAATCGTCGGTTACGACGCTCTTGAAGTACTCCGTATCTTTGCGCTTTTGGGCTTCCGGTAGCGATTTTTCTTTTGCGAGCAGCAGATCAGAGAGAGCATGGGCCGTATTGGTCGAGGAGTTCCCAGCTGCGGCTGCAGATTTGCCGAGCAGATAACTTGCTTGAGGGGTGGCCTTCGGCCCCACTCCTAATGCGATGGCTGCTATCAGCAACACGACTCCGAGATAATGGGGTTTCACTGCAACCTCCGAGGCTCCGAGCCGGCCAGCGGCGATAGCGGAGCAAACAATTAAAAACACTATCTCTTAGATTGTATGCTTTGCGCGAGCTCATTGCGCGGCACTGAAATCTGCTCGCCATTTTGCAGATTTTTCAGGGCGAATTGTCCGGTTTTCACTTCGTTTTCGCCGACAATGGCGGCGAAGCGCGCTCCCAGCTTGCGTGCAGTTTCGAGGGACTTTTTGATGCGGAAGGATTCATCCCCCAGCTCAACTATCAGGTCCTGGCTGCGCAACTCGCGGGCCAGCCGCGCTGCTTCCCGATTCATTCCCGTCATCGGCGCAATGTAAACGTCGGGCGGCGTAGATGTTTTTTCGGCTGAGGCCTCGAGCGCCATCACCAGGCGGTCCTCTCCGATGGCAAACCCGATTCCGGGAGCTTTGGGGCCACCCAGCGCCTCGGAGAGCCCGTCATATCGTCCGCCGCCCAGAATCGCATTCTGCGCGCCCAGTGCGCCGTGGGTGAATTCGAAGGCGGTACGGGTGTAGTAGTCCAGACCACGCACCAGACGACTGTTGATCACAAAAGGGACGCCGACAGATTTCAAGATTTCCTGCACCTCTTCGAAGTGGGCCCGGCTGGCGTCATCAAGGTAGTCGCTGATCCGCGGCAGCTTGTCAATGACTGGTTGGTCCTCAGGCACCTTGCAGTCGAAAACGCGCAGCGGATTGGTCACCGCCCGGCGCTGACAGTCGGCGCACATCTTCGCCACCACCGTGTCGAGCGCCTTTTTGAGCGCTTGGAAGTAGCGCGGCCGATCGCTGGCTGAGCCCACCGAGTTCAACTCCAGCGTCCAGTTGCGGATGCCAAGCCGGTCGAGAAGGGTCGCGAGCATCTCCAGAATTTCGGCGTCGCGCAACGGCGACTCACTGCCCGCCGAAGGTGGCCCGATTGCCTCCGCGCCAATTTGATAAAACTGCCGGTAACGCCCTTTCTGGGGACGCTCCCTCCGGAATTGCGGCCCCATGTAATACAGCTTCTGCACCCCCGGCCTCTCCCAGAGTTTGTGCTCGATGTAGGCGCGCACCACCCCGGCTGTGTTTTCCGGACGCAAGGTCAGTGACTGGCCTTTTTCGCTGGCCGCTCGGCTGCGGTCTTCCCAGGTGTACATCTCTTTGGAAACTATGTCCGTCTCTTCACCCACGGAACGAGCGAACAACTGCGTCTCCTCGAAAATAGGCGTGCGGATTTCCTGGAAGTTGTATTGCCGGAAGACCTGGCGCGCCGTACTCTCGACAAAATTCCACAAGGCCGTTTCCGGCGGCAGCAGGTCGCGCGTTCCTCGGACGGCTTTAATCATGAGAGAACCAGCACTAAGAACTTCTTCTTTCCCGCAAATAGTTTTCCCTGTACTCCAAGTAGTTCCTGGCGTAGCGCAGGATCACTTCCTGATCGGCCTCGCCTAACTTCTTGCGGAATTTTCCTGGCACACCCATCCACAGTGAGTAGGGCTCAACCACGGTGCGCTCCGGAATAACGGTTCCAGCCGCGATGATAGACCCGGTGCCGATACGCGCGCCGTTCAAGATCACCGATCCCATGCCGATCAGGCAGCGGTCTTCAATTGTGCAACCGTGCAATGTGACGGAATGCCCGACGGTCACCCACTCTCCAACTGCAACGCTGTACTGCTGTTTCATGCCGTGCAGCACGCTGCAATCTTGAATGTTCGAGTTCGCTCCTACCCGGATGGAGTTCACGTCACCGCGCAACACCGCGTTCATCCATACGCTCGCGTTTTCGCCCAGCACCACGTCGCCGACCAACTGCGCTGAATCGTCCACAAATGCGCTGGCCGGAACCTGCGGGGTCATGCCTTTATAGGACCTGATCATGCGTGAAAGACATTGAACATAACATGAGCGTCGGCGGAGCTTCCACGCGGGGAGAAATCGTCATGGTTTGACCTAAATTAAGCTGGTTTGGGGTGGACAGCGCTTCAACGCTGCAAATCCTCAAGCTTTGATTGCAGGCGGGGCCAATCAAGATTGTAGGAATTCCCCGGCGGGCTAAAGCCCCCTCGAAATGACAATCCTCAAGCTTTGATTGCAGCGCTAAAGCGCTGCTCCACCCTAACGTGGAAGCGCACGGCTTCAGCCGTGCTCTTAGCGGTAAAAACAACGAGGGCTTTAGCCCCTGAGGCTTCAACCAAGTCAGGGGCTGAAGCCCGCATTATTTGTTGAGCTTCTCGTGGGCCTGAAGGCCCACGCTTCCACTGGCTTCGAACCAAGTCAGGGCCTGAAGCCCCGCATTATTTGTTGAGCCTCTCGTGGGCCTGAAGGTCCACCCTTCCACTGGCTTCAACCAAGTCAGGGGCTGAAGCCCCGCATTATTTATTTAAGCTTCTCGTGGGCCTGAAGGCCCACGCTTCTACTGGCTTCAACCAGGTCAGGGGCTCAAGCCCGCATTATTTGTTGAGCTTCTCGTGGGCGTGAAGGCCCACGCTTCCACTGGCTTCAAACAGGGTCAGGGGCCGAAGCCCCGCATTATTTGTTGAGCTTCTCGTGGGCCTGAAGGCCCACGCTTCCACTGGCTTCAACCAAGTCAGGGGCCGAAGCCCCGCATTATTTATTAAGCTTCTCGTGGGCCTGAAGGCCACCCTTCCACGGTTAGAGATCGAGGCGCAAAGCACAAGCGCTTCCCGATCCGGGAAGCTTAATTCGCAGTGCAAATTCAAATCAGCGGCTGAATCACAGCCGCGTCGCGCACCTGATGCTATACCGGCCAAGTCTCCTACCAAACTTCCAGGTGGCTCTCATGATCGAACTCTTTGTTCGGCGTTCATCCGCATGCCTTCTTGTTGCATTCTTCTTGACACTTCCCCTCTCCGCTCACGCCCAGGACGCCTCAACCTGCGCCATTCGCGGCGCGATCTCCGACCAGAGCGGCGCTCGCATCTCCGCTGCTGAGATCGCACTGGTCAACACGGCCACTGGCGTACGCGAGCGCGCCACCAGCAACAGCGAGGGCGGATTTGTCTTTGACTTGCTGCCGCCGGGCGACTACTCGCTTCGGGTTACCGCTCCGGGGATGACGCCGCAATTGCACACCGGACTACACCTTGAAGTTGGTGGAGCGCTACGACTCGACGTGCGGCTGAGTATCGCCGGAGCCAATGAATCGGTTACCGTTTCCGAGGCCCCGGCCATGGTTGAGACCCAGAGCAGCGCGGTTTCATCGGTAATTGATGAGCGCGCTATTTCAGACCTGCCGTTGAATGGCCGACGTTTCACCGACCTTGCCCTGCTCACTCCCGGGGTCACGCAGGATCCACGCGGGCTCACCTCCGCCAGCAATGGCGATCTTGCTTTCGGAGGCGTCCGCGGATTTCAATCCAGTTTTTTGGTGGATGGCGCGGACAACAACAACGCATTCTTCGCGCAAGCTCGCGGCCGCTACCGGGCCCCGTATCAGTTCAGCAATGAAGTAGTGCAGGAGTTCAGGGTCTCGTCCAACTCCTACGGCGCTGAGCTTGGACGCGCAGGAGGTGCGGTCGTAAACGTGGTGACGAAGTCAGGTACCAACCACATCCACGGTGGCGCGTTCTACTTTCTGCGCGATAGCGGGTTTAACGCGCGCCCCCATTTTCTGGACTTCAAGCCGTCCGACCGGCAGCACCAATTCGGCTTTACCTTGGGAGGGCCGGTTCGACGTAACCGCGCATTTTTCTACGCCGGCTTCGATCAGCACATCTTCCATCTGCCTACGGTCGTTCAGTTTGTAAGTGGGGCCAGCACTGTAACGCCGCAAGCAGGAGGTTATCCAATTGTCCCGCCCGACTACGAACCCAACGATCAAAGTCTGGTTTTCGCGGCCGCTAAGGGGCTGAACGCGTTGGCGGGAGAAAAGCGTGCTTCCCTGATCGGCAACACGGGTTTTTTCAAATTCGACCTCGCGCTGGACTCGCGCAACTATCTCTCCGCCCGCTTCAATACCTCACGTTATTACGGCGATAACAACGTGTTTTTCGATCCCGCTAGCCCGATCACTAGCGACGCCATCAGCAATAATGGCGAAGAGGATGTAAAAACCGAGACGGCTACAGTTTCCCTAACCACCGCCCTCACATCTCACGTTACCAGTCATCTCCGCCTTCAATTCTCCCGCGATCTGCAGCAATCCAGCGCAAATTCAAATGACGTCCTTACCCGCATTTACGGGATTATCGACGGCGCCGGGCGATCCACGATCCTGCCCCGCAGCACCAATGAGCGCAGGCTGCACGTTGCCGACACCTTGAGTGTGGCGCACCGGCGACATTCCTTTAAGTTCGGCGGCGACCTGCTGCTTACCAAAATCGACAACTTCTTCCCATCCACCTTTGGTGGCGAATATATTTTCGACAACATCCGCGTCAATCCATTCACCTTCGAGCCCAATGTTTTCGGAACCAAGCTGACGCCATTGCGCGCCTTTGCTCACGCCGTGCCACGCTACTACATTCAGAATTTCGGGCAAGCCGTCTCCCATCCTGACACCAATGAATATGCTGGTTTCGTTCAGGACGCAATCCGAGTTACCAGCCGTTTTGCCTTGAATCTGGGTGTCCGCTACGACTTGCAGACCTTCACCCATGCCGGGCTGATTACCAATCCGCTGTGGCCAGACTCGGGTAAGGTCCCGTTCAATCCCTCGAACATTGGGCCGCGCGCCGGGTTTGCGCTGTCTCTCGGTAGCCGGCGTGCCTTTGTGGTCCGCGGTGGATATGGTCTGTTCTACACCCGCATTCCGCAGATCTATACCTCGAGCGTCGCCATCAATAACGGCGTCACCAATACCAACGTGTTCCTGGATAACAACAAATTCTTTGATCGCCTTCTGTTCCCCAGTTATCCCGCTCCGCTGGGAGACTGTGCTCCCAGCGCCACCTTCTGCGCACCGCCAGCCAGCATTGCCAGCCGTCTGACCAGCGATGTTTCTGCCTTCTCGGCCGATTTTGTAACGCCGCGGGTGCACCAGGCCAGCTTGAGTGTGGAACGCGAGGTGGCAAATCGTCTGGCGATTGGGGCTTCGTATCTGTTCGTCCACGGAGAAAATCTTATTCGCGCGCGCGACGTGAATTTGCCCAAACCGACGTTGGTAAGCTATCCGGTGTTCGATCCCAGCGGCTCGACTTTTCTGGGCACCTACACAGTGGACACTTTCTCCGGATGGCAAATGAGTAGATCGCTCACCTGCCACTTTCCACCCTGCATCAATCCCTTGCTGCGACCCATAGCGCGGCTGGGGGCGATCAACGTTTTTGAGAGCGCCGCCACCAGCGACTACCACGGTGCGACCTTGTCAATCCGCCGCCGAATGACCAGCGGCCTGTACTTTCGTCTGGCGTACACCTTCGCGCATGCCATTGATAACGGGCAGGACGCCCTGGTGACGGGCACTCCGGTAAACGTCCAGAACAGTGCCTCTCCCAACTCCGAGCGCGGCCCTAGCGTCACCGACCAGCGCCAGCGTTTCGTTTTCTCCTGGATTGCCCAGCCTCAGCCTTTCCATCGTGAGCATCTGGTCCTGGGCCAGATTTTTAACGCTTGGAAAATGTCGAGCGTAGTGACGCTGGGTAGCGGCCGGCCATTCGAAGCGCGGATTCACGGCGATGCCAACCAGGACGACAATACTGCCAATGACCGGCTTCCGGGTGTTGGCCGGAATGCCTTTCTCGGCCCGGACTACGCTACCACCGACGTCCGCCTGTCCCGCGAATTCCCGCTGGGCGACCGGGTGCGCCTGGTTGCTCTGATCGAAGGCTTCAATGTTTTAAATCGAGTTAATGCGAGAGTAGTTACTACGGACAACGGCTTCTTGAATTCGGCAGGAGAGTTCGTGCAATTCAGTAGCACTCGCGGAATCAAGCACTTCCCGGCACAATACCGTCGGACGACTAACTTCTTGCACCCGGTCAGCGCTTACGCGCCCCGTCAACTCCAGGGCGCGCTGCGCCTGGTGTTCTGATTGTGACAAACCGTCCGAGGCGAGTTGCTGCTGAATCTCTGCCCCAAAAACCAGGTGAAAACCCCATAAAACCCGCTAAAATTCATTACATATTGCTTGACTTGGTACACGAAGCTTGCAATAACTACATGGGTCCAACGGGACAAGCTTGGGGGTGTTTTTAGTTGGCAGAAGTAAGACTGCAAGAGGGTGAGTCCCTCGAGAATGCATTGCGTCGTTTTAAGCGCAAGGTTCAGCAGGAGGACATAATCAAAGAAGTCAAACGTCACTCCTTCTATCTGAAACCCGGCGAGAAACGTCGCGCCAAGGAAGCCTTGGCTCGCAAACGCAGCCGTAAAAAGGCGCGTAAGGAACAAGAGTAAGAAAGTCAGGCCGCTACTGTCTGGTGGCGGCCTTTTCTTTTTTTACCGCCCAACAATATGTCTCCGGAGAGGCGGGCTTGATCCACCGGCAGTCCCGCATTTGTAATTTTTTAATATTGAAACGCCATGCTCCAGGTGCATGACGGGGGCCGAACCCAGGGGAGGTAAAGGATCTGTGGTGGGCCGCCTGGCTGCCCAGTTCCGGACAAAAGGGGGCGTGTCACGATGGAATACCAGGACCGAATACTGAAATGCGTGGACTGCGGGGCGGAGTTTATCTTTACGGCTGGAGAACAACTCTTCTTTCACGACAAACAGTTCAAGAATGAACCCAAACGCTGCAAGCCTTGCAAGTCAAAGCGGGTGGCCACACTGGGTGTGGGAATGCCGGCTTCGCCAGGCTCGGTGTCGAGCATATCCCGGGTAGAAACACGCACGGTTTGCTCACAATGCGGCAAGGAGACCACTGTCCCCTTCAAGCCGACTCAGGGACGCCCGGTTTTTTGCCGCGAATGCTTCCAGCAGCGTCGCACTTCCGCGGCAACTGCGTAGAGTAGGTCACTAATTTTGCGGAAGCGGATGACCCCAGGCAGCAGTGTCCCCCGATGGTACCTCCTGATCGGGGTAGCGTCGGGCCAATAGAGTTCGCGCGGACTTGCAGGATTGCTAGCTTATTCGCCTGCCCTGTGCCGGTTCGGTTGCAGCCGTGGTTCTAACGCGAGGTTGGGGTTGCTGTTTCTTGTCTTCGTGCTGGATAAGCAGCACTTCAATTTGCCGTAGCAGGTCTTCAGTGCCTACCGGTTTCACCAGCAGTGACTGCGCTCCCCGAGTCTCCCAATCGCTTCCCAGGGTGGGATAAGCGGTCAGGATTGCGGTCGCCGGGTTATATTCCTGCTGTTTCGCCACCCGGATCACATCGTATCCTGCAGTTTCTGTCTCCATCCGCATATCGGTGATTACCATGTGGTACACGCCGCTGCGTAACTTCTTTTCCGCCTCTTGTGCTGAAATCGCGGTCACTACTTCGAACCCGTGAATCTCAAGCACCGCTTTCAGTGTTAGCAGGATGGGAAGTTCATCATCAACCAGCAGGATACGGCGCTTCATAAATTCTCCCGACTATTTGGGTTCGGACGAAACCAGTCTTGTGATGCTAACGGAGCCGTTAAGGTTTCCAGAGTAGCTGCGTCAGCCGCAACGAGGCCTATAATAGCACTGTGTCGAGCTTCTATGTGGAGAACTTCGGCTGCCGCGCCACCCAGGCGGATGGCGCCGCCATTGAGCAGCAACTGCGCGCCCAAGGGCTCGACCGGGCCTTGATTTCCACCCAAGCCGAGGTAGTGGTCCTCAATACCTGTACCGTAACCGCCGCCGCAGATCACGACGCCCGTGCGGCCATCCGGCGCATTCACCGCCAGAACCCCAACTGCCAAATACTGGTAACTGGCTGCTACGCCCAACGTGCCCCGGAGGAAACTGCATCGCTGCCGGGGGTCCGCTGGGTAGTGGGTAATTCGCACAAGCACCAGGTGGCCGAAATTGTTGCTAAGGGTATTGCTGGCAACGGTCTTGCGCGCCCCGGCAGTAGCTTCGTTCCGCTGAGCTCGGTGCGGCCGCAGTCCCCGGCAAGCAGCATCGTGGTGGAGGACATTTTCGCCCATACGGAGTTAATGGCGGCTCCCGTCTTCGATGCTCTATCCGAACGTACCCGGCCCAACCTGAAGGTCCAAGATGGCTGTAATAACCGCTGTTCTTTCTGCGTGATCCCTTCCGTTCGGGGCCGCAGCCGGTCCCTCCGTTTAGAGGATGTGCTTCGCCAGATAAACCAGTTGGTGGAGTCCGGCTATCGCGAGGTGGTCATCTCCGGCATTAACCTGGGACGCTGGGGGCGAGATCTGCTCCCGCAGATGCGCTTTGAAGGCCTGGTGGAGGCCATCCTGCAAGACACCGACCTCCAGAGACTACGGTTAAGTTCCATTGAGCCCATGGATTGGAGCGATGAGCTTATTGCGCTGGTTGCCGGTTCGCCGCGTGTCGCCAAGCACGCTCATGCACCCTTGCAGTCCGGCAGTGATCGCATCCTGCGTGCGATGCACCGCAAGTACCGGCCCTGGCACTATCGCGACCGGGTATTCAAAATTCGAGCGGCTATACCGGATGCTGCCATCGGAGCCGACGTAATGGTCGGCTTCCCTGGCGAAAGCGATGCAGACTTCGAGCAGACACGTAGCTTGATTGAAGAGCTGCCGTTCACCTACCTGCACGTGTTCACCTATTCATCGCGACCGGGTACGCCTTCGGAAAAGATGGGCGCTCAAGTCCCAGCCCCGGTTGCGCACCAGCGCAATCGTGTCCTACGGGAATTGGCGGCCACCAAGAAGTTGGAATTCCAGCGCTCGTTTGTGGGTGGGACTCTGGAAGCCATCACTCTCGGTGTCGTTCGCGGTGAGTACACGGAAGCCCTCACCCATAACTACCTCAAGCTACAACTGAAAGGGCACCACCAGCCTAACCTTTGCATCAACGCACAGATCGCCGGAATTAGCGGCGATTCCCTGCTCGGTGAAATTTCCAGCGTGCTATAATTTTTCATTCTTGCTTGCCCGATAGTGGCCGGAGGATTGTATCGATAAACGTTTTATCCGCACCAATGAGCGCATCCGCGCCCGTGAAATCAGAGTAATTGGCGATGACGGTGGGCAAGTCGGGGTTATGCCACCCTTCGAAGCGCTGAAATTAGCACGACAACAGAACCTGGACCTGGTTGAGATTTCCGCGTCGGCAAATCCGCCCGTCTGTCGCATCATGGATTACGGCAAGTATCTCTATCAGCAGGAAAAAAAGGAGCGCGAGGCCAAGAAGCACCAGAAAGTCATCACCGTAAAGGAAGTCAAGTTCCGCATCAATGTGGACGAGCACGACTATCAGACTAAGAAGAACCATGTGCTGCGCTTCCTGGACGAAGGTGACAAGGTAAAGGCGACAATCTTCTTCCGTGGCCGCGAAATGACGCGCACCGGCCTGGGTCGCGAAATCCTGGAGCGCCTGATCAAGGACGTTGATGAGAAGGGCGTCGTCGAGTTTCGTCCTCGTCAGGAAGGCAATACGCTGCACGCGATCCTGGCGCCCAAAAAGGGCGGCGGCTCAGCATCGTCGCCGCAACCTCGGGCACAAGCGTAGCCCTTTCACCAGAACCAGTTTGCCGTAAACCCAATATCCAATTTAGGATTGTGGACAGGTTGACAATCTATGCCGAAGTTGAAGACTCATAAGGGCGCTGCCAAGCGCTTTAAGAAGACGGGAACAGGAAAGGTGAAGCGCGGCCATTCGCACCTGCGACACATCCTGACCTCGAAGGCGAAGAAACGTAAACGCAAGTTGGGGGCACAGACGCTGGTTGATCCCGCGGATGCCCCAAAAGTAAAACGCATGATCCCGTACTAAAGATCGTGCATCAGGCGTGTGACCAGGCATTCATCCTTGCCTCCAGCCGCCAGTAACGATTGCGGCCTGTGCGCCGCCAAAAAAGGAGCATTACATGCCTCGTGTAAAACGTGGAACCAAACGACGCGCCAAGCGCAAAAAGATTCTTGATCGGGCGAGTGGCTATTTTCTAACCAAATCCAAGCTCTATCGTTCCGCCAAAGAGTCGGTGGAGCGCGGGTTGAAGTTCGCCTATGCCGGTCGCCGTCAGAAAAAACGCCAGTACCGTTCTCTGTGGATCGTTCGCATTGGCGCTGCTGCCAAGCTCAGTGGCATGAACTACAGCCAACTGATTAACGGCCTGAAGAAAAGCGGCGTGGAACTGGACCGCAAGATCCTGGCCGACCTGGCGGTCAACGATCCCGGTGCCTTTAAAAGCCTCGCCGAGCAGGCGAAGGGCGCTCTCGGTGGGGCAGCGTAAACCAGCCTGTAACTTTTAGACTTGGCCTTTAGCGTTCAGCTTTGGCTTTTCCTGGTCACATTCGAGTTCGCTATTGGTTGCGGAAGGGCACGGGTTCAGCCGTGCCGTCCGCAGACTCCTTGGAGCAGGCCATAGCCCCCGAGATAACGTGCCATACACCGTTCACAAGCTGACCGATTACTCTCCCGCGGCGCTGGACAAAGCCGTGGCCGAGTTGATCTCCGCCTTGGAAAAAGAAGCGGCCACAGTGTCCAGCGAAGCCGAAGTGAAAGCGTTCCGCGATCGCTGGCTGGCGCGCAAAAACGGAATCCTCACCCAGGTCAACGATCTTTGGCTGAAGCCGGCGCCAGCAGACGCCAAGCGCGAGATTGGCCGCCGGGTGAACGAGCTCAGAGCCAAAGTCGAAGAGGTGGTCAATGCAGTCCAGCAAAAAACGGCCCAAGGGGCAGGTTCTCGCGCTGCTTCTGAAGCTCTCGACATCACACTTCCCGGCATTCACCGGCCCCTCGGCGCAAAGCACCCCATACTGCGAGCCATGGATGACATCGTAGGCGTATTCAAAGCTATGGGCTACTCTGTAGAAGAAGGTCCAGAAGTAGAGACCGACTACTACAACTTCGAGGCGCTGAATTTTCCGCCTGACCATCCGGCGCGCGATTCGCAAGACACCATCTTCATCGCCAACCAGCAATCGAAGCCTCCGCGCGATCGCCTGCTACTGCGAACGCACACTTCGCCAGTGCAGATTCGCAGCATGCAGAAGTATCCGCCGCCCATTCGCATCATCTGCCCGGGAAAAGTCCATCGCCATGACACGCCCGACGCCAGTCATTCGCCGTTGTTTCATCAGATCGAGGGTCTGGCCGTAGATACCAACATCACCTTCAGCGACCTGAAAGGCACGCTTGACCACGCCATGAAGGCGCTATTTGGCTCCAGCGTGAAGACGCGGTTTTATCCCTCGTTCTTCCCTTTTACTGAACCCAGCGCTGATGTGCAGATCAGTTGTCCGTTTTGCGGCGGAAAAGGATGCCGCACCTGCAAGCAGAGTGGCTGGATCGAGCTGCTGGGTTGCGGCATGGTGCACCCTAACGTCTTCGAATTCGTTAAAAATAATGGCTACGATCCGCAGAAGATTAGCGGCTTTGCCTTTGGCATGGGCATTGACCGCATTGCCATGCTGAAGTACGGAATTGATGACATCCAACTGCTGTTCCAGGGAGATGTTCGTTTTCTGGAACAGTTTGCGTAAATGAAGATCTCTCCTCATTGGCTGCGCGAGTTCGTCAACCCGAAGGTTGACGACCGCCAACTTGCCAACGACCTTACCCTCGCCGGGGTGGCCGTGGAATCCATCGCCGAAGACGGCATTTTCGAGATGGAGATCACCACCAACCGGCCAGACTGCATGAACCATCACGGGGTGGCGCGTGAGGCCTCGGCCATCTACGATTTACCGCTCAAGCCCGTCGAGACGCGACTCCCCAAACCGATCGGCAAAGCGTCGTTTCCTGTCGAGATAGAAGACACCCAGGGCTGCGCGCGTTACACCGCTCGCATCCTGCGCAACCTGAAAATCGGGCCATCGCCAAAGCGAATCTCCGAGCGACTCACCACCCTCGGCCAGCGCAGCATTAATAGCGCGGCCGATGCTACCAATTACGCGCTTTGGGAGATGGGCCATCCCACGCATGCTTTTGATCTCGACCTGCTGCAAGGAAAGATCATCGTCCGCCGTGGCCGTTCGGGCGAGACCCTGAAAACCCTGGACGGCGTGGACCGCAAGCTTTCTCCCGAAGACCTGGTGATCGCCGACGCGAAACGCCCGGTGGCGCTGGCCGGCGTCATGGGCGGATTCGACACCATGATCAGCGAGCGGACAAAAAACGTGCTCATCGAGGCCGCCTGGTTCGACCCGGTCAGTGTTCGCCGGAGTTCGCGGCGTCATGGATTGCACACCGATGCCTCGCATCGCTTCGAGCGAGGCGCCGATTTCGCTGCGACATCCGTGGCGTGTGCGCGGGTAGCCGGGCTGATTATTGATTCTGCAGGAGGGGAGCTCGGAGGCGAAGAAATCGATGTCATCGCCCGCCGGATCGAGCCGCCAATGGTCGCGCTCAGCCACGGCGAGATACGCCGCATTTTAGGTCGCGACTTCAGTGATGACGAGGTCACCCGCATTCTCCGCCGCCTCGGCTTTGCCGTAACTCCAGGCCGGGCGCGTGCAGCCACCGTCAGCTCCGCTCCACCTCACGGCACCGGCGGGCTTCATGCCGCTATTGCTGAGCAGGTATTCGATTTCACTGTCCACGTTCCCAGTTGGCGGCTCGACGTGCGGCAAGAAGTTGACCTGCTCGAAGAGCTCGCCCGCATCTACGGCTTCGACCGCTTCCCCAATACCTTGCCGGCTTTTGTCGGGTCGGTAAAAGAAGCCCCCCATGCCGCCCAAGACGACCGTATGCGCGCTCTCTTGCTGGCCTTGGGCTACAACGAAGCCATCTCGCTGACATTTATCGGAAGAGAAGACGCACAGAAGTTTTCGCCGGCACCCGCGGTCGAACTGGAAAACCCCATCAACGAGGAGGCGCCGCTTTTACGCAACTCGCTGCTTCCTGGAATGCTGGATATGCTTGCCTGGAACCTGAATCACGGCAACAGCAATGTCCGCCTGTTCGAGGCCGGCAATATCTTTGAGCAAGCCGGAGCTCCAGTCCGTGAGCGCCGGCAGATATCTCTGAGTGCCGTCGGTAATGCGGAAGAGCCGATTCCGCACCTACCCCCGAGGCCTTACTCGTTTTTTGATTTGAAAGGCGATGTTGAGACCTTGCTCGCCCGCTTCGAGTACAAGGCGCTTCGTTACGATGCCAATGCGGCCGACTACTATCATCCAGGACGTTCAGCCCGGGCGGTGATGGATGGCGCCATCGTGGCCCGCTTCGGCCAGCTGCATCCCGAAATTGCTGCCAACAAAAAGTTGCGGCTGCCTGCGGGAACTGAAGGCGTTTACATTGCCGAACTCTACCTGGATCGCCTCTACGAGCACGCGCTACGCCAGCCGCAATACCAGCCGCTGCCTCGCTTCCCTGCGGTGGAACGCGACTTCTCTTTCGTGCTCGATGACGCGGTCACATTCGAGAGAGTGCGTGCCTCAGTGGACACACTGAACATTCCCGAACTGCGCAGCTTCGTGCCCATCGAAATCTTCCGTGGCGGCGCGATTCCCGCAGGCAGGTATTCGCTGCTGCTTCGCGCCACTTTCCAATCCAGCGAGCGCACCTTGCGCGAGGACGAAATCTCGCGCTGGTCGGCGCAGATTGTGGCCGCCCTGCAGTCCCTGGGCGGGACTTTGCGCGCACAATAGGCGCAATCCCTGATTGCATCCACAGCAATCTGGGGTATACTGCCCGCAAAGTACCAAAATTCTCCCTCAAGGTTGGGCTGCTCTCATGTCTGTGAAGGCGGTGCGCGAGTTATCTGCTGAGATACCTAGCGACGATTTTAGTGCTCTCGAAGAGAAGGTCTATCGCACTATTGACTTGTACAAAGCCTCGCGCGAAGCCCGGGGCGTCGCCGAGCGCGATCTTCAACGGCTGCGGCAACAGTTGGAGGCGCGCGAGGACGAGTTTGAGCAATTGCGCCGCGACGTAGTGGCCCTGAAACGCGAGCGCGAGGAAATTCGCGGGCGCGTGGAGAACATGCTTCGCCAGATTGAGAGCTTGACCGAAGAAGCCGTCGGCGACTAGTTTCCCGGGTCACCGAAGGAGAGGAGTGGACCATGCAACACGCCGTCAAAGAACAACCGGCAGCTCCCGCCACCAACAGTGTGCGGGTGGAGATTTTTGACCAGGCATATAACTTGCGCGGCTCCGATCCCGACTACATTTCTCGGCTCGCCGAATACGTGGATGGCAAGATGCGCGCCGTCGCCGAGCAAACTTCTACGGTTGATTCTCTGCGTCTGGCCGTGCTCGCAGCCCTCAACATTGCCGACGAGTACCACATTCTGAAACGCAAGTTCGAAAGCACTGGCGGGGACTACGTGCAGCGCGCGCAACATCTTTCCAGCGCGTTAGACGAAGTGCTGCAGGAAAAATTCCGCGAGCGCACCGCCTGAGCGAGCCGCCTCAGCGGGTAAAGCCGCTCTGATTTTGATCTCCTTCATGTCGGGCGAACCGCCTGCTTCACCCTCTTCTGAAGCCCTGCTCTACCCTTTTTCCATCAACATCTGGCCCCGCTGGACCGTGTCCATCCGGGCACGTTAATTACCAACTATTTGCCTGCCTCCACTTGCGTTCTGCGCGGCAATTCCCCTAGCATGAACTTCGTAAGCCGGCCTACAAGGTTGGTGCTGGTGGTCACCGTTTTTTGAACCAACAGCCGATGAAAGGGAGCCTGGCTCGCTTTACGATCCTGTGTGCGACGTTCCGCCATGCGGAAATGCCTAATGGGTCGCGGCGGGTTCCCACCGTCAACCGACGGGTTCATTCTCGGCCCACCACACGGCCCCAGTGGGTCGGCTTCACTTCTTTAGCTCCTATTCCTGCGCGTCCCCGCACAGCCCAGAGCATCTATAATTAAGAGCAGTGTTCCCCAGAATCTTCAGCATCGGAAATTTCAGTCTTCCCACCTACGGGCTCCTGGTGGCCTTGGGGGTACTCGTAGGATTGTGGATGAGCGTGCACATCGCCCGCCGCCAGGGCATGGATCCAGAGAAGATCTGGAATCTCGGCATCCTCGTAGTGCTCTGCGGAATTGTTGGGGCCAAGGTATTGCTGATCATCAACGATTGGAGCTACTACACGGCCAATCCACGGGCAATCTTCAGCCTGAGCACGCTTCAGGCCGGGGGAGTTTTTTCTGGCGGATTTTTGGCGGCGCTGATGGCCGCTGCTTGGTACATCCGCCGGAACCACCTGCCGGCGCTCGCCACCTGTGACACCTTCGCGCCCGGCCTGGCACTGGGACATTCCATTGGCCGTCTAGGTTGCTTTGCCGCGGGCTGTTGCTGGGGCAAGCACACCGACGCCCCATGGGGTGTGACCTTTACCAATCCTCTCTCCCATGCTTTGGTGGGAACGCCGTTGGGAGTTCCGCTGGAACCGACGCAACTGTTTGAATCAGCCGTCGAGTTGGTGAACTTTTTTATTCTTTACTGGCTGATTCGTCACAAGAGGTTCGACGGACAGATCATTGGCGCCTACATGTTCCTCTACGGATTCGCGCGTTACTTTCTGGAATTTCTGCGCGATGATCCCGGGCGCGGATCGGTATTCGGCGGCGCGATGACCGGCACCCAGTTGATTTCGATCTTACTGGTCATCGCCGGAGGGGCACTGTGGCTGCGTCGTCGCTCAGCGCCACAAACGGTTGTGGCCGGCGCCGCTCGCTGAATGCCGCACCAATACCGCTCCACCCACGAAGATGCCGGCAGGCGACTCGACCAATTCCTGGTAACCCACCTTCCTGAGGTCAGTCGGGTTCGCGTACAACAGCTCATCGAGCAGCAGAAAGTCCTGGTCAACGGCCAACAAGCCAAGCCCTCGTTCCGCCTTCGCGGCGGCGAACAGATCCAGGTGCTGGGACCGGTTGAACTGCCGAAGTTGCGCGCCATCGCAGAGGAAATTCCCCTCGATATCGTCTATGAGGACGATGACATTGCTGTTATCCATAAGCCGGCCGGGATGATGGTCCACGCCGGAGCCGGCGCCACAGAGAGCGTGCGCAATCGCGGGACCCTGGTCAACGCGCTGTTGCATCATTTCTCAACTCTGTCGCGCCTAGGCGGCGAACTGCGTCCCGGTATTGTTCATCGCCTCGATAAGGAAACCAGCGGCTTGATGGTGGTGGCAAAGAACGACGTAGCGCATCGCCGTTTGGCAGAACAGTTTGCCGACCGGAAGGTGAAGAAACAATACATCGCGCTGGTACACGGGTGGATAAGAGAAGACGGCGGCACCGTAAACACCGCCATTCGTCGTGATCAGATTCGCCGAGCGCGCATGACTACGCGGCGTAGTGGCGGCCGCGCAGCGATAACTCATTACCGGGCGCGCGAGCGGTTCACCACACGCTACGGCAAGTTCAGCCTGCTGGAACTTAATATTGATACCGGAAGAACCCACCAGATCCGCGTGCACCTGGCTTCACTTGGCCATCCCGTGGTGGGCGATACGCTTTATGGCGCTCCGCGGCAGCTTGCCGCCGAGTCTGGACGCCGCCGCACACCTAGCGAAGCCGCCGACCGCATTGCCACACTGCCTCGGAACTTCCTGCACGCTGCGGCGCTGGAATTTCTTCATCCCCGGAGTGGCGCACAGCAAGCCTTTTCCCGGCCCCTGCCCGAAGAGCTCGAAAGTTTTCTCTCAGTCTTAAGGAAATCTGCTCGCTGATTTTGTTTGGCAACGAATTGTATAATTGAGGTTCTCATGAAAATCAGTTGGGCCATCCTCTTCAGTTTCGGGACGGCAACTCTGCTGCTACCCGCGGTTGCCCAAAGTGCCCAGACCGACCTGCCCTCGGCGCCGTCTTCGGTTATGGTCGAGAAGCAGCAGCGCGCGAAACCCGCGCCAGCTCAGCCCGCCACCGACTCGAATCGCAACTCCCGGGTTCCAGCGGATTCGCCAGCCGCCCAAACGACATCCGGGGCGGATGACACTCCTTCTCCCGAGGAAAACCCGGCGGCAATCATTCGCAAGCAAGTGAACGAAGTCAACGTGATTTTTACGGTGACTGACAAGCACAACCGTTTCGTGAGAAATCTCTCCCAGCAAGATTTCAAGGTACTGGACGACAAGAAGCTCCAACCTTCGATTACGACCTTCCGCGCCGAAACCGATCTGCCCTTGCGCACCGGCCTGCTGGTGGACGCCAGCAACTCGGTCCGCGATCGTTTCAAGTTCGAGCAGCAATCGGCTATCGAGTTCCTTAACCAGATCATTCGCCCGCGTTTTGACAAGGCATTTGTTATTGGCTTTGATACCACGGCGGAAGTGACACAAGATTTCACCGACAATAGTGAGGCCCTCTCGCGCGGGGTACGCATGCTGCGTCCAGGTGGAGGGACGGCGCTGTACGACGCACTCTATTATGCGTGCCGCGACAAGCTGGCCAAGGCGGCCTCGGAAAGAGGAACTGTGCGCCGCGCCATCATCCTGCTGAGTGATGGCGAGGACAATCAGAGCCGGGTGACCCGCGAGGAAGCCATTGAAATGGCGCAGCGCGCCGAAGTAATTATTTACGCGATCAGCACCAATGTGAGCGGGGTGAAGCAGCGCGGCGACCGCGTGCTGGAGCGGATTACGGAGGCAACCGGCGGCCGTGCCTTCTTTCCATTCCGGGTGCAGGAACTATCCAATGCCTTTACCGAGATTCAGGACGAGTTGCGTAGCCAGTACGCCCTCGCGTATCGCCCGCTGGATTTTCAACGCGACGGGCGCTATCACTCAATTGACATCCTCGCCCAGAAACACAAAGACTTGCACGTTCGCGCCCGGCGCGGATATTTCGCCCCCGCGCAGTGAGCCGCGTTGGTTGTGAATCCAGTCTTTCAATTCCACATTACCCGATTAGAAAATCCCCCGATCGCAGATTCTATTCGGCTGCAAGCGCGTAGTACCCCGTCCGGCACTGCACTTTGTAGCCCTGCTTCTCCTTGATTTCCACTTTGCGGAAGCTTCCGTCGCGTTTACCGTTGGTCGGAGTGTATCCCAGGCTGTACTGGCTGCGGAGCTCGCTGGCAATTTGATCGAATGCCTGTTTTAACTTGTCCATCTTGTTTCCAACTTCGATGACTCGCCCGCCCGTCTCCTCCGCGAGTTTTTTCATTTCTCGGTCACCGGAGTAGCCTAGCCCGCCATAGAAGCCGCGGTCTGCGATCATCAGCACGTAAACGATACTGTCAGCCTTCTGAGCTGCCTCCACCGCGTCGCGAATGCGCAACTGGCTCCCCTGGTCCTCACCGTCGGTAAGGATGATCATCGCCTTACGTCCTACTTCGCTGCTCAGCTTGTCATGCGCCGCCAGGTAAACGGCATCGTAAAGAAGAGTGCCTCGCGGGTTGCTTTGCGGGATGGGACCGCCGCCCAAGCCCGGAATGCCTCCGCCCCCGCCGGCGTTGACTCTGGAACGATCCATTGCGGCACGCAGCTCGTGGGACGAGTTCGTGAAGTCCTGCAGCAGGTCAACGTTCACGTCAAAACTGATCACGAACGCAAGGTCCTTTGGGCGGAGCACCTGGTTGAGGAAGGCGCCACCCACTTCCTTTTCCATCGGTAATACCCGTTCCTGGCTGACGCTGGTATCAATCAGCATTCCTAGAGTGAGCGGCAGATCGGTTTCAGACTTGAAATACTTGATGGTTTGCGGCTTGCCGTCTTCGTTCAGCAGAAAATTGTCTTTGGTCAGGTTGGGGACCAGGGCGCCGCGTTTGTCTTTCACATTGAAAAACAGGTTCACGACGTCTACGTTTACCTTGAGCGTGGAGACCGCCCGGTCCGGCCCCTCTTGCGATTGCTGGTCTTGCGATTGCTGGCTTTGCGATTGCTGGTCTTGCGGAGGCTGTTGTGCGCGCGAGGTGGAGACGAGCAGCAAAATCCCGGCCAAGACCCCGAATACGTATACTGCGAATTTCTGCGGCTGATTCTGACGGCGATACATCAAAGAATTCTCCAAGAATACAGTCTTGTGCCAGACGCTTGCGGGAGAGTGTCCCCCGAACCCGCTGTCAGCTATGATTACGGTAGCTTCTGCTATTTTAGATGCTTGAACTCTGCCCGGCTAGCTAGGAAACTTTGCAGGCGAGTGAGAAAGTGATCGTGAATACTGCGCTTCAGCTTCATAACAGAAGTTGCACCCTGCTGATCGGCCTCAGCCTTTGCCTTTCTTTCTACGCCTACGGCGTCCCCCTGCAAGCTCAATCGGCTCAACCAGCTGAGCAGAAACCAGGGCAGTCTTCGCAATTGCCGGATGCGCCTTCCACCACGCAACCGCCCTCCGCAACCGCTGCGCCCTCAACCGCCGCTCCATCATCGCCGGCTACGGAGGAACCCCAGCCAAAGCCAGCGACACCCCCGCCCCCACCCGCCAACGACGCCCCTACCTCGCCGCCGCCCTCTAATGTGACCACGGTGCCGCCGGGTACGGCGCCTCGCACCCCAGGCAGTTCTCGTGACCAGCTATTTACGCTTACCAAGTCCGTAAATTTCGTCGTGTTACCGGTTACTGTTAAAGACGAAGCCGGACATTTGGTGCCTGGCCTGGTACAACGGGATTTTTCAGTTTACGAGGACGGAGTCAAGCAGACCATCCGGTTGTTTACTAGCGATCCTTTTCCGCTATCGGCGGCCGTGATTGTGGACACGGGAATGTCGGATACCGCATTGCGCAAGGTCAACCAGACTTTTGCGGCACTGCAGGGCGCATTCAGCAGTTTCGATGAGCTTGCCCTATACACCTACTCGAACACGGTCAGGAAAGCCACCGACTTCACTGCCATCAACCCGCGACTCGATGGAGTGTTGCAGCAGATAAAACAGGAGCGCGGCGCTACCGGAGGAGTGCCGGTCGTAGGCGGGCCGATCAACTCCGGACCGACGATCAATGGGCTCCCGGCGGACCAAAGCAGGGGAGTCGCGAATACGCCGACGCGCACCTCACATGTGCTCAACGATGCCATACTCGCCGCCGCCTTAGATCTTGGCAAGCGCGATCCGACACGTCGCAAGCTGGTGTTCATCATTAGCGACGGCCAGGAATTGGGGAGCACGGCCAGTTACAACGACGTGTTGAAAGTCCTGCTCTCGCGCAACATTGCGGTTTATGCGGTGGCGGTGGATGCAGCCGCCATTCCAGGTGTTCGCACCGTCGAAAAGATACATCTGCCGCGATTCGGCACCTCAAATATTCTTCCCAAATACGTCTCCGCCACCGCGGGACAGTTATTCCCCGAGTTTTCGCGTCCCGCGATCGAAAGCGCATATGCTGAACTCACTCGTGAGGCCCGCAACCAGTACACGATTGGCTACATGACTCGCGCTACTCCCAGCAGCAGCTATCGCACGGTTGATGTACGGATAGACCAAGCGGGGCTGAAGGTCTACGCCAAGGACGGCTATTATCCCCTGCCGCCAGGTCGCTAGCTTCTGGGGGACTGCTCTTGTCGCTTTGAATACGGGTGGCCGTCAGTAACTCCGTCAATCTGACCTAAGTGCTTGTGGCTGTGATATAAAAATTACTCTGCTGGAGTGCAATTGTAGATCACGCGCGACGGAACAGGCTGAGCGTGTGCAGCCGAATTGAGGCACGGGTTTGAGTTTTATTAACTTTGCAGCCCGGGAAATCAACTGCAAGATCGTCTACTACGGCCCCGGCCTGGGTGGCAAAACCACCAATCTCCAGTTCATTTACGAGAAGACCGGCGAGCAGCAGAAAGGCAAGATGATTTCGCTGGCCACCGAAACAGAGCGTACGCTCTTCTTCGATTTTCTTCCCCTGGATTTGGGGACGGTCCGCGGCTTCAAGACTCGCATCCACCTCTACACCGTTCCCGGACAGGTCTTCTATGATGCCAGCCGCAAGCTGATCCTGCGTGGAGTGGACGGAGTCGTCTTCGTGGCCGACTCTCAGGAAGAGCGTATGGATGCCAACGTGGAGGCCCTGGAGAATCTGCAGGAGAACTTAAAGGAACACGGCTACGATTTCAATCGCATTCCCTACGTTCTGCAGCTCAACAAGCGCGACCTTCCCAACATACTGCCCGTAGAGACATTGAAAAAGGACCTGCTCAAGAAGGATGAGCCGGTGATTGAAGCTGTGGCGTTTCAGGGGGTGGGCGTGTTTGAAACTCTCAAAGCCGTGGCCAAGCAAGTGCTGACCGAATTGAAGCAAAGCGGCTGAAGAGTTCTCTACGCCGCGCTATAAGCCTCCCTGCTTCTTCATCCGTGCCTGGATCTCTTGCGCTGTATATGCTTTAATACCCATTGACTGCTGCTTTGCCTGTTGAAATTGAGGCGTGTTCTGCTGAAACGGTCGGGCAGGAAAGCTGGCGATTTCTTTGGAAACTGCCGCTACGCGGTTTCCCGGGTTCGGGTGATCGCTGAGGAACTGCGGGGCGCTTGCCCCACCTTGCTGCTCGAGCTTCTTGAAAAAATTGGCCATCGCCACCGGATTGTACCCGGCGTTATACATGATGCGGGCCCCGTTCGCATCAGCTTGCGCTTCGTCATTGCGCGAGTATTTCAAGAAAAATGCTCCCACTCCCAGCTGTGCCAGTTTGCCCAGTGTGCTGTTGCCCACCAGTCCGGCCAGTATCTCAGCCGGCATCTGCTTCGTCGCCATATTGGTGGAGTGCCGCAGATACACGTGCGACATTTCGTGCGCCATCACCCCCGCTAGCTGCGCTTCGTTATCGGCAGCCTGGATGGTCCCGAGGTTCACGAATATCGGTCCGCCCGGCAGCGCGAATGCATTGATGTCCTTTTCCTGGACGACATGGAAGTTGTAGGGATATGACCGTTGCGGCATGGTGGCGACAAGCTTCCGCCCCACTTGCTGAACGTACTGCACCACAGGGCTAGAATCAGGCAGGACCGGCATCTGTTTCTTCACCTGGGCGGCGTTCTGCTGCCCGAGCTGTACGTCCTGCTGTTTGGAGAACAGATTAAAGCCGCTGGGATGAAGCAACGGTTCCGACGGGGCCATCGCTGCGGTCGCTAAGGCCAGCAACAGGATTGGCAGCAGGACGCTGCGGGCCAGCAAGCGCGGCAGGCGTGAGATCTCTTTCATGACTCTTCCTTTCCGGAGAATGCCGCTCTCCAGACCTTGCACTCTAAGTTGAATATGAGCAGTGTCTCGTCAGATTAGATGCTTGCTGCCGGGCAGGTCGTTGGTTTTCGGTCAGCAGCATGGCCAGGGTTCCCACAATGGCGGGTAAACAAAAAGGGGCGCCCGAGAGCACCCCATTTGCTTGGCCAAGAAAAACTTATTTGTGATCGAGTAAAGAAGGAGCGCCGGCTTCCCGCCGATTTGCCACTGAGCGAGTGGCGCGTGCCACCGCCGGCATGGCTGTCTCCGGACTGTATTTTTCCAGCAGCACCGGAACCATGGCGCCTTCCGCTTCTTTGACGAAGGTCATCGTGCCCTCGGCGATGTCAACCCGCACAAAATCGCCGAGCTTCACCTGTCCGGTGGCGACCAGATTAGCCAACGGAAACACCAGGTTGCGCTCGATGGCCCGTTTCAAATGCCTGGCGCCGTACTTGAGGTCCGTGCCTTCTTCCAGCAAGAAATCCTTCACCCGCTGTGTGCAAGTGAACACGAATTGATTGTTGCCCGTTGCCATCAATATGCGTTGCTGCACCATGCCCAGTTCGATTTCCAAGATGAGCCGCAACTGCTCTGGCCTGAGCGCCTTGAATACCACCACCTTGTCAATCCGGTTCATGAATTCGGGCGAGAATTTACGGCGCGCCGCTTCTTGCGCGGTGCGCATGATTTTGTCATCCAGCCGCATATCGGTGGTGCGGGGCTGCTGAGCGAACCCGAATCCGCCCATCATGAGATCGTTCATCTCTCCCGCGCCAAGATTCGACGTCATGAAGATCATGCAATTGGAAAGGTCAACCCGGCGGTTGTCACCCAGCGTTAGGGTCGCTTTATCGAGAATGCCGAGCAGCAACTGCCACAACGCATCGGACGCCTTTTCAATCTCGTCGAACAGCAGCAACGAGACCTTGAGCTTCTCCGTATGCCACTGGTTGAGCGCCTCCTGCGTCAGCAGAGGATGGGTTTCCCGATGCCCTAGATATCCCGGCGGCGACCCGATAAGTTTGGCAATCTCATGGCTGTGCTGGAACTCAGCGCAGTCAATCTTTATGCAGGCGCGGGGATCGCCGAAGAGTGCCTCGGCCACCGCTTCCACCACCCTGGTTTTGCCCGATCCGGTGGGACCGAGAAACAACAGGTTCCCGACGGGACGTCCGGGCGCATTCAAACCCGCCAGAAACATCTGGTAGATTTCCGCCACTTTTTCTATGGCATCGTTCTGTCCAACGATTTTGCGGCGCAGAAAGGCTTCAAATTCTTGGGCATCGCCGCTGCGTCGAGTAGGATCTAGCGCGGTATTAAGACCGGTTCTCATAAATTTCTCGACCCACTTTTGATATGGGCCGCCTGGGAGTTCTACTTTCTGTCCAGCGATAGCAATCTGGGACGAGCGCGCGCTGGCTTACCACACTAGCAAGTGGCTCTCCATACTCTGATGCTGTTCCTCCAGACCTTGTCACTAAATCTCTTAGATGTATAAACGACAAAAAGTGTCAGTCCAGAAAACCAGCTCTTGGATGTATATTCGCTGTTTAACGGAAAAGCTTTGCGCACCCCTGTCCACATGCCCACGCATCCCGGAGAGACATACCATGCGTCTAATGGACTGGCGTAATCTGTGTGTCCCTACCCGCACGGGGTAAACATAGGTGTGAGCATCTAGCTCTGTGCGGTGCCTACTTGCGCAAACTACTTCCATTACTCGCGATGGCGGCAGCGGTTCTCGTCCTGCCGTTCCTGTTTCACCATTTTTCACCCGCTCCGTCAGTATGGGCCTACTCTCAGCCGCAGCAGTCAGCGGAGGCCGGCAGACCTGTGGCCACAGCTCCGACGAATGCCGCTTCCAGCGGCTATTCTGCTCCCTTTGCTCACGTTGCCAAGCGCGGCGAGAGCCTGGGACTGTTGGTGCGGACCTATTTACCTCAAACTTCGTACATGACCTCGGCAGAACTGGAAACCGCCATCCGCCAGGCCAATGGAAATCTGCGTGGCTACTCTCTTAAACCCGGACAGTCCGTTGTTATTCCCGGCATTGAGCCTTCGCCGGTGGTGGAGAGATCCATTCCCGTCGCCCGGGATTTCGAGGTACGCGCGGTTTATTTGACGGGAGCTATGGCCTCCAGCCCGAAAGGTCTGCGCCTGATCAACCGGTGGCGAGAAATGGGTGGAAATGCGGTTGTATTCGATATTAAGGACAGCGACGGCACCGTAAACATCGCCTTTAACCACCCGCTGAACTCCCCGGCCCACCGGCCAGTGATACGCAACTTACCCAAGTTGGCACGTTACTTCCACTCTTTGGGCATGCACAGCATCGCCCGGGTGGCGATTTTCCGCGACGAACGCCTGGTGAAAGCCCACCCCGAGCTGGCGGTTCATTCGCGCCGCTCCGGCCAACCCTGGAGAGAAAACGGCAAACTGGTCTGGACCGATCCCTCGAACCCTCAAGTACAGCAGTTCGATATCGCTTTGGCGCATGAGGCGGCACTTTCCGGGGTGGACGAAGTGCAGTTTGACTACGTGCGCTTCCCGGCCGAGGGGGAGCAGAAGGATGCCAAATTTCAGTTCCAGACTGAGCATCCGCAATGGCATCGCTCTGACGTGATTGCCCACTTCCTGAACGACGCCTATAGCAAGCTTCATGCTGATGGGGTTCTACTCTCCCTCGACGTCTTCGGCATTATGGCCTGGCAACGCCCAATTGATCTCGCGCATACCGGACAGGATATCCCAGCCATGGCCCGCTACTGCGACGTGCTCTCGCCCATGATCTATCCCTCGCATTTTTTTGGCATGGATGGCTACGCCCATCCCGGGGACGCTCCGGAGCACTTTATTGGTGAATCTATGGAGCTCTTTCAGAAGGTGACAGCGGGAACTGGCGTAGTGCTTCGTCCCTGGCTGCAGGCCTTCGCCTGGCGAACACACACCTACTCTCCGGAGTACATTGTCAGGCAGGTGAAGGTGGCCAAAGCCAAGGGTGGAACCGGCTTTCTCTTCTGGAACGCACGCAACGACTACAGCAAACCCCTGCGCGCCATGCCTCAAATGACGGCTACTCCTGGCCGCTTTTTCCGTGGTGACGAGCTACCCGGTTCACATCGTCCTCCGGCCGGCACAGCGACCTTACCTGCGACCGCTGGTCTGGGCGGCGGTAACTAAGGATTGGCACTCTCACTGAGGGCGGGCCCAAATTCCGCCCTCGCCTCCTCTCCAATTTGCTGGAACTTGGCCTCGCTCGCATCATCAAACCAACGGGAGATTTTTGAACGTCGGTTATAATTTTGACCAGAGCACGTTCTGTATCGCAACATCAAGCGTGGTTTTGTATCGGCAACCGTTTCTCCCCATTCAGGGTTCGTACTGTTGGCGGTATTATCCAGTTAAGGAGCGTCCATGGCGATTAAGGAGTCCGGGCAGATCTGGCACAACGGGAAATTGATTCCCTGGGACCACGCGAAAATCCACGTGATGTCGCACGTGGTCAATTACGGTTCCGCAGTATTCGAGGGGATTCGTTGTTACGCGCTCCCGAGTGGGCCGGCCATCTTCCGCGCCCATGAGCACATGCAGCGCCTTCTGGACTCGGCCAAGATTTACCGCATTGACGTCGATTACAGCCGCGAAGACCTGGTGAATGGCATGCTGCAATTGGTGAAGGCCAACCAGGTTTGGCCATGCTATCTGCGCCCTATCGTGTTGCGCGGCTACGGTGAAAGCGGGGTGAACCCCTTCAATTCGCCGACCGAGGTTTACATCGTCAACTATGAGTGGGGCAAGTATCTCGGCACCGACGCCGAGCAGGGTGTGGACGTCTGCGTTTCATCCTGGACGCGTATTGCCCCAAATACCTTGCCGGCCATGGCTAAATCCAGCGCCAACTACATGAACTCGCAGCTCATCAAGATGGAAGCAATTATGAACGGGTACGTCGAAGGGATCGCTCTCGACGTCAACGGACAGGTCAGTGAAGGCTCGGGCGAGAACCTCTTTGTTGTTCGCAACGGCACGCTGCTGACAGCTCCCCTGGGGAACTCCGTGCTTCCTGGTATCACCCGCGACTCGGTGTTGCGTCTGGCCCACGAGCTCAAAATACCGGTAGTTGAGCAGGTGATTCCGCGTGAACTGCTGTACATTGCGGATGAGGTTTTCCTTACCGGTACGGCGGCTGAGGTCACCCCAATTCGTTCGGTGGATAAGATCAGTGTCGGAAAAGGCACCCTCGGACCTATCACGAAGAAAGTTCTGCATGCTTTTTATGCGATCATCCGAGGCGAAGCGCCTGATCGTTTCAACTGGCTAACTCCTGTTCCGGTGGGCAGCAAACAACCGGTCGGAGTGTGACCCTGCACCAGTCAGTGGCCTGCCAGCTCGGGTAGCGCGCGCTCCTGCCCGCGAGAGTCTTTGGGACGAAAAGCGGCGGGAAGGAGTGGCCGCCCCGCCGAAAGTCCCATTACCTACGTCACCTTACATTCCGTCCGCTTTGGGCGCATCATTACGCTCGAAATCCATATCCCATAAGGATCTTCCCGGCTCCATGAACATTGACGATCTACTGCGCATTGCCATGGAAAAGAAAGCCTCCGACTTGCACCTCAAGGTCGGCAACTTTCCCCACATCCGCATTGACGGCGTGCTGGTGCCGCTCAACGAGCAGACCCGTATCACTGCCGAAGACATGCTCTCCATGGCGTTCAGCATGATGTCGAGCCGCCAGAAGCAGAAGTTCAAAGAAAACAGCGAATTGGATATGGCGTACGGGGTCGCCGGTCTCGGCCGTTTCCGTGTGAACGTGTTCCAGCAGCGCGGTAACGTGGGAGTGGTGTTGCGCGTCATTCCCACCAAAATTCGGGCCCTCGACGAGCTCTACCTGCCCAAGATCGTGGAGCAGATTTGCGAAATGCCGCGCGGCTTGGTGCTGGTCACGGGCGTCACTGGTTCCGGTAAGTCCACCACGCTGGCCGCGATGGTGGACCGCATCAACGCCAGCCGAGCTGAGCACATCATCACTATCGAAGACCCCATCGAATTTCTGCACCGCGACAAGATGGGTTTTGTGAATCAGCGCGAAGTTGACGTGGACACGCCATCATTCGCTTCGGCGCTCCGCGCTTCGTTGCGTCAGGACCCGGACGTGATTCTGGTCGGCGAAATGCGCGACCTGGAAACCATTGCCACCGCCTTGCACGCGGCTGAAACCGGCCACATGGTTTTCTCCACTTTGCACACTCTTGATGCGGTCGAAACCATCAACCGCATCATCGCGGTCTTCCCGCCGCCTGAGCAGAAACAGATTCGTACGCAGCTGGCGGCCACTGTGCGCGCGGTTATCAGCCAACGCCTGGTAAAACGCGCTGATGGCGAAGGCCGCGTCCCGGCGGTCGAGGTCATGATTGCCACCGCCTATGTCCGCGAGGCCATCATAGCCGCGGAAAAGACCCGTACTATTCGCGAAGCTATCGCCGCCGGTACCTCACAATACGGAATGCAGACCTTTGACCAGTCGCTCTGGGACCTGTTTCAACAGGGGCTGGTCACGTATGAAGTGGCGCTCGAAAACGCCTCCAATGCCGACGACTTCAAGCTCCGCGCGCAGGGCATCTCTTCCACCAGCGAGATCGCGCGTCAGGAGATGCAGGCCACCGGCTTCGGAAATTTCTAATCCCATCAACATTGCTCTTTAGCCACCGCAGTCTTCGCGCTACCCTTGTGGCATGGCATTCCGCCGCAGCAAGAAGACCTACGATGAAGCCGGTCTATACGAATATGCTGTGGGCGCTCTGGGGCGGCGCATGCGCTCAGTGGCTGAACTGAAACGCCTCCTGCGCCAACGCCCGCTGAGCGAACCGGAGCGCGCCGAAGCCCTCATTGACGCCGTTATCAATCGCCTCAAAGACCAGCGCTACCTCAACGACTCGCAATATGCGGCGGCTTATTCTTCTTACCGGCGCGATAACGAGAAATTTGGCCGCATGCGAGTTATGAACGAACTCAAGATGCGGGGGGTGCACGGCGACCTCATCGAGAAAGCAGTCGGCGCCGCTTACGCTGACGTCAACGATGAAACCCAAGCGCGCGATTTCCTGCGCCGCAAGCGCCTGGCCAAGCCCTCCAATCAGAAGCAGGCGGCGCGGATTTTCCGCACCCTTGTGCGCGCTGGGTTCCGCAGCAAAGTCATCTTCGCCATTCTCAAAAAATGGGACGTTGAAGATGAAGTGCTCACTGCGCTCGAAACCGAGGCCGAACCGGAATAGAGCCTCGAACGGGTCGAAACTCCCGATGCTAGAATGAATTCTTCGTCCCCCATGCTCACCGGTTCCCAAATTCGCCGTAAATTCCTGGATTATTTCATCCAGCAGGGCCACAAGGAGGTCCATTCCTCTTCCCTGGTTCCGGCGAACGATCCCACGTTGCTCTTCACCAACGCGGGGATGAACCAATTCAAAGACGTCTTTCTCGGGCTTGAAAAACGCGACTACAAGCGTGCCACCACCTCGCAAAAATGCGTGCGCGCGGGCGGAAAACACAACGACCTGGAAAACGTCGGCTTCACCAACCGCCACCATACCTTTTTCGAGATGCTGGGGAATTTTTCTTTCGGCGATTACTTCAAGAAAGGCGCGGTCCGTTTCGCCTGGGAACTCATCACCTCGCCCCAATGGTTCGGCATTCCCAAAGACCGGCTGTTCGTCACTATTTTCAACGGTGAGGGTGGCGTGCCGCGCGACGAAGAGGCCTACCGCCACTGGCACGAAGACCAGGGCGTGCCAAAAGATCGCATTTACGAGTTCGGCCTCAAAGAGAATTTCTGGCAAATGGGAGACACCGGCCCATGCGGTCCCTGCAGCGAAATTCACTACGACATGGGGCCGGAGGCAAGCGACCAGGGACACAAGGATTGCGAATTCGGCTGCGAGTGCGGCCGCTATGTCGAGATCTGGAACCTCGTCTTCATGCAGTTCGACCGCGACGCCGGCGGAAACCTGAATCCGCTGCCCGCGCCTTCAATTGACACCGGCGCAGGACTGGAACGCTTAGCAGCAGTGCTCCAGGGAAAGATTTCAAATTACGATACTGATCTCTTTGTCCCGTTGCTGAAAAAGGCAGCTGCGCTTTGCGGTGTGGATTACGAAAAGGAGATCAGGGCAGAGTCGAGCGGGCGTAACGCTGCTTCGCTGCGAGTCATCGCAGACCACTCGCGCGCGGCCACGTTCTTGATTTCCGATGGTGTAATGCCCGGCAATGAAGGCCGTAGCTACGTACTTCGCAAGATCATTCGTCGGGCCATAACCCACGGACGTTTATTGGGCCAGAAGAAGCCGTTTCTGTACGAGATGGTGTTCACGGTCCGCGATCTGATGCAGGATGCTTATCCCGAACTCAAGGAAACTGCTGACCGAGTTTCCAAGGTCATCCATGCCGAAGAAACTCGGTTTGCGCATACTTTGGATATCGGTTTGAAAAAACTCGAAGAAGACCTGTCGCCGCTGATCGAGGCCAAGCAGAAAAACCCTGCGGCGCGTGCCATGTATTCCGGCGAGAAAGCGTTCAAGCTATACGACACCTATGGCATGCCGCTCGACTTCATTGTTGACGCGGTACGCGACCAGGGCATTGCCTTTGACCAGGCTGGCTTCGATAGCGCCATGGAGGACCAGCGCGCTCGCGCCAAAGCCTCCTGGAAAGGCGGGGCAGGCAAGCAGACCGCGAATCCGGCCTACCGCAAACTGCCACCCACCGTCTTTGAAGGCTATCGCGAGACAGCTTCGCACGATTCCAAGGTCCTGGCCATCATCAAGGATGGTCAGGGTGTGCAAGAGCTTAAGCCCGCGGAAGAGGGCGAGATCATCCTCGACCACACGCCCTTCTATGCTGAATCAGGTGGCCAGGTCGGCGATGTTGGCTGGCTATACAGCCCCGACCACAACACCGTATTGGCCGAGGTGACCGCCTGCTACTACCCACTTCAAGGCGTGCGCGCGCATAAGGTACTTGCCCGCAAGCCCATTCACCTCGGTGACCCAGTGGATGCTGTGGTCAACACCGACGTCCGCGCTGAAACCATGCGCAACCACACCGCTACGCACCTGCTGCAGGCAGCCTTGCGTGAAACCCTGGGTGGGCACGTTAAGCAGGCGGGATCACTGGTGGCGCCATCACACCTGCGCTTCGACTTTTCCCATTTCACTGCGGTTGAAGACGAAGAGCTTCAGGACATTGAAGACCTGGTCAACAAGGAAGTCCTGCGCAACGAAAAAATTGAAGTGATCAATGACGTTCCCATCGAGGTGGCCATACACGAATACAAGGCCATGGCCCTCTTCGGCGAGAAATATGGCGATCGTGTGCGCGTGGTCAAGATCGGCGACTTCTCCATCGAACTTTGCGGTGGCACCCACACCGAGGCCACGGGTGAGATCGGTCTGGTAAAAGTTCTGGACGAAGGCAGTGTCTCCAGTGGCGTGCGGCGAATCAATGCAGTCACCGGCCAGGGCTCGCTTCGCCATTTCCGCGCCGATCACCAACTCGAGCACGTGGCCCGCGGGCTGATCCACTTTGGCGCCCAGCCGGAAGGATCGCTGGCGACGGCGCTCCGCCACGAAATTGATACTCGCGACGAAGAGATCAAACGCCTGCGGCGCGAACTGGACAAAGTTCGAGTCAAGAGTGCCGCATCTTCAATCACCGCGCTCGACGACAAAGTGCGGGTAGTTAACGGCGTGAAGGTGCTCGCAACCCGTATGGACAATCTGGAGCGCCCGCAACTACGTACCCTGGTGGACCAAATGCGGGACAAGCTGGGCTCAGGCGTGGTGGTCATGGGATCGGCCAGCGACGGGAAGGTGGCACTGATCGTCGGCGTCACCAAAGATCTGACTTCGCGGTTGAATGCCGGCAAGATCATCGCATCGGTGGCGCAGCGAGTGGGCGGCTCTGGCGGCGGACGGCCGGACATGGCCGAAGCGGGGGGAAAAAACCCCGAGAACCTCGATGCTGCTCTGGGTGAAGTTTATTCGGTGGTTGAATCCATCCTGAAATAGCAAGACGACGCTGCTGGACTTCGACCAGCTTCGGGTGTATATACCTCGGAATCCGCACCGCCGCGAGTGGGAGAGTTCTCATTGGATCGCATCCGGTTCATCACGCATCAGGGAAAGCGGATCCTGTTCATTGACCTGAGCCACTGCTCCGCGGAAGAGGTGGCAGCCAACTCTGAACTCGTTCCCGGTTACGTAACTTCCGAGCCCCGCAATTCTGTCCTGATCCTGGTTGACTTCACCGGCTCTCACATAGACCGCACTGCCCTTGAGATCATTAAAAAAGGCATGGTGTTCGACCGCCCGCACGTGAAACGCTCTGCCTGGGTGGGCGCGGAGAGTGTTCCTAAGGCCTTTGTCAACGCTCTCAAGACCTTCTCGCTCCGCCATCTTCCGGCGTTCCCTACGCGTGAAGAGGCGCTCAGCTACCTGGTAGCCGAGAATGATCAACATCAGGAACTGGCCGCGCCGGCGTAACCCACTTTTGGATGACCTCATCCGATTACGCAGAATTTGACTTCGTCGCGACGGGCTCCCCGGTCGTGCTGAGCTGCTAGCTGCGCCAGCGTAAAACTACAGGCCCGTTCATTGGATGGCGCATAGGATTGCCGGTGAGCCGCGCATCCAGGTGTGCCGCCTTCAGTTGGAAGTACCACTTGGCGGGGCGGTCGGCGTCGTCAATCAGCATCAGGTTAGGACTGTGCTTCAGACCTTCCGCCTGCATTTCCATGGTGCGCTGGTCCTGACCAATAAATTTATTTCCCACGAACTTCAACAGCGGCGTCAGCAAGGGCACCCAGCGAAAGATGTTCCACGCGGCGGTGAAATCAATGCGGCAGCGATCGCGAGTCAGGGGCGTGACGGTGGTCATGCTGGAAAACCAGTACTTGCCTGCCCTGATCTGCTCCAAACGAAGGTTCGGCAAGACGAAGTCAATGGTGGTGGTAATGGCTTCCGCGTCGGCGTAAAGACGCAGCAACTTATAAGGCGCGCTGTTCGAGCTAGGGGTGTGGGCGCTCATGCGAAAGCCGTTGGGAATCGGTTCGAAGGCCTTCTGCTTTTCGTGGATGCTGTGCCGGCTACGCCACCACCATGCCTGGTGAACAAAGGGCCCGTGGGCGGGATCCATCAGCCCGATAATTCCCTGGTCCACGCTCACCGGCAGGTCTGCCGTGAGGTGCGCAATCTTGTATTTGTGGCTGAAGGTCACGAGCTGGGGCGGAGGCTGCAGCTCCGCTTCGCGTATGCGGCTGGCCATTTCAGGGATGTAAACCCATATATGGCCGTCCTGCTCTTTGCAGGGAAAATGCTGCGCGAAGATGCGGTCCACCTTGAGCTTGGAATCGGAGGTGAGCGACGGAATTTCACGGCACTGCCCGGTCTGCGGATCAAACTTCCATCCGTGATAACTGCACTCCAGGTGCTGCCCATCAAACCAGCCGCAGGAGAGCGGCATACCCCGATGCGGGCAGGCATCGCGCATGGCAAAAGCATGCCCATCTGTGTCGCGTCCCACCACCAAAGGGACCTCCAGCAGCATTGCCTTCTGCAAGCGGCGGCGACGTACCCGGTTGCCGGGGAGGGCCCGGTACCAAAATCCGAACAACATCTCCGAGTCAGATGACTGACGTTCAGGGGAATCATTCATCGGAAGCTTTTATAAGATTATCGTCAGTTAAGTTCTTTCAGCAGAGCATCGTAACTGATGAAGACGAGTTTAGAATAGTTCTGTTAATCAGACTTTGCCGCTCTGGGAACCATGCGGCAGACAACCCGAAGTGGATTGCATTCGTCCAGTCGAGAGGATCCCATGAGCATGAAAGTAGCAGTGCAAATGATCGTCAGCGGGCTGTTGTGCGCAAGTTTGGTATTCGGGGACTCACTGGCTCACCAAGAGGCAGAAGACGCAGTCCGGCAGGACTCCGGTGGCCAGCAGGTGATTGTGACCGGGTGTCTCAAGCGATCGCAAGACGATTACCTGCTGACGAGTAGTACCGGGGAAGTGTACCGCCTTGACCCCAATGGAGTATCCCTCCATCGTTTTGCCAAGAAAGGCATTCGGGTGGTTGGCCCGATAAGCCGCTCCAACTTGCCGCCAGGCCCTGGCCCTCGGGCAGGTGGCAGTTCCGCGCCCATTCTGAAGGTTGTGAACGTCAATAAGATCGCGAGCAAATGTCCTAAAGACGAAGCCCATTAGAGCCATAGCCAGGCAAGACTATCCCGTTATGCTTTAGTAACTTACGGCTATTACTTCGGTGGTTCATGAGCCTTCTGGAACATTGTTACGTGCATCCACCCACCCTATAATTGACCCACTCTGGTTCGAATCTCCGTCAGGTTTCGGGTAGGCAAGTTTAACTACAAGCGTTTCGGTGTGACCTTGGTACCCGCTATGCGAATGCGTCTCCAGCGCGCCCTGACGGCAATTCCCACACTCGCGATCTCCTTTTGTCTCACCTCGTCATCGGCGCGGGCAGCGGGTCTGCCCGGAAGTGAAACCGGCAACGGCCCCATTATCGTTGCTCAGGAAGAAGGGCGCGTGGTTTACGTCAACGACGCTATTCCACGCAAGCCAAAGCGCTCAACCGCTCCGCAGGAGTCGGACTATACCTACTGGAGTGTTAGGGAGCAGCGCTGGAAGCCGGTGTACCGCACTAACCGTGTAGAGATGCGTGCAGCTCGCTCCGCAGCCGATGAAGTGCGGGAAATGATGACCCCAGGTTCCGAGCCTATTCTGACGCCGGCTGCCTCCAGCAGCTTTATGACACCGGTGCAAATTGACACGGCCATTGAGAAAGCCGCCGAACGGCACAACGTTGATCCCAATCTGGTGCGCGCGGTCGTCAAGGTGGAATCGAACTTCAATCCTCGCGCCGTGTCGCGCAAGGGAGCAATGGGCCTGATGCAGCTCATGCCCTTCACGGCACGACAGCTCAAGGTCACGAACCCCTTCGATCCTCAGCAGAACGTTGATGCCGGTGTGCGCCACTTAAAACAGTTGCTCGACAATTTCGGTGGCGATGTAAAGCTCACGCTTGCTGCCTACAACGCCGGGACTAATGCCGTCCTGCGAAGCTCAGGCGTGCCGCCCTATGCGGAGACCCGCAATTATGTTAAGCGGATCACCCAGCTGTACTGGGGTACTGACGGAAAGGGCAATCAGTTCATCGGCGGAGCCAGCCACGACCCGGTGCGGGTTTACCGGGATGCGGATGGCGTCCTGACCATGACCAACACTGACTGACGTTCGACTCTCGCGTTAGTAGAGTCCAGGTTCTCGCACCAGGTTCGCATTACGGGAAATACGGGCCCATAACTTAATGACTCCCCTGCCAAGCCGCTTCCGGCGCGCTGCCCTGGTCTTGTTGTCCGTGACCTTCGTGGCCGCTCCCTCGGCATTTGCCGGCCACCGAGATACGTCTGGTAAGACTCTTTTTGCCCGCGCAGAGCGCCTGCGTGAGGCGTTGAACGGGCGCTCCGCAGGCCAGCGCTCCCGCCAGGACTACCGGCGCGTAATGGATGCCTACCGCCGCGTTTACTACGCGGCCCCGACCAGCTCAAAAGCAGATGCCGGCGTGGTTGGCGTTGCCGAGCTTTTGGCCGAAATGGGCCGCCAGTTTGAAGACCAGAAGTCGTCGCACGCGGCCATTGGCCAATACGAGTTCCTGCGCCGCCAGTATCCCGGCAGCCGCTATCGCTTCGACGCGCTGTTTACCATTGGGCAAATCTACAAAGAGGACTTAGACGATCCGGCGGGCGCCAAGGCCGCTTTTCAGGAGTTCTTGCAGCGGTATCCCCGCCATCGCCTGGCAGAGCAGGCCCGTAAAGCTGTATCGCAGATCACCGTAGCAGAACGCGAAACTCAGAGTCCGAAAGTAGACGTTCCCGAAAAAGAGACCACGAAAACTGACGTGGCCGAGACCCCTGGTGCACACCAGGACCTGCCTCGCATTACTGGCATCCGCCAATGGTCAACTCCGGATTACATCCGCGTCGCCGTGGACCTGGAAAAGGACCTTAGTTACACGACTGAGCGGCTGCATCACCCCAATCGAATTGTCTTCAATCTCAAGAACAGCCAACTTGCTGCCGTGCTCGTGGGCAAGAGCTTTGATGTGGGGGACGGCTTGCTCAAAAAGATTCGGGTCGCCGAGTACCAGCCCGGGGTATCGCGCATTGTCCTTGAAGTGGATGATGTCGCGAAGTACTCTGCGTTCCTTATCCCGAATCCTGATCGCCTGATTATTGATATTCATGGACAGCCGTCTTCCGTCGAACACCAGAAATCCGCTCGCAAGCCGCAGACCTCCGGAACCTTGGTGGCGAGCAACCCCAACTCCTACGATCCGCACGATGCCGAAGACGACGATGTATCCGTTACGCTAACCACGCCTGTCCTCCAGCCGGTAGCCAAGGAATCAAGCGAGCCGATTGGGAAGGCCCCTCCGGCGCTGAGCCGGCCCGCAAAGATCATCTCTGATGAGGACCAAGAGCCCGCTACAGGGACGGGGAGGGGCTACACTGGCGGTCCGCGTAGCGCGAAACGCTCCACCAGCCAGATCGATGCTCGCGAGGCCCGTCCCACCGCCAACGGCGACCGTTCGCTCATACGCGCCCTCGGTTTGAAGATCGGAAGGATCGTGATTGACCCCGGGCACGGCGGGCATGACACCGGCACCATCGGACCCAGCGGTCTGCGCGAAAAGGACCTGGTGCTCGATGTCGCCCAACGCCTTGGCAAGCTACTGGAGACGCGGCTGGGCGCCGACGTGGTATATACCCGCGAGGACGATACTTTTGTTCCTCTGGAAACCCGCACCGCGGTGGCGAACCGCGAGCAGGCTGACCTGTTCGTTTCCGTGCACGCGAATTCCAGTCGCGATCCCGACGCTCGCGGAGTCGAAACTTATTACCTGAATTTCACCTCTTCGGCAGATGCCCTCGAGGTGGCCGCGCGCGAAAATGCCGTCTCCGAGAAGTCGGTTCACGAGCTGCAGGATCTGGTAAAAAAGATTGCGCTCAAGGAAAAGATCGAAGAATCGCGCGAATTCGCCTTCGACGTACAACACGCCCTCTACTCTGGATTAGTGAGCAAAAGTCCGAATCTGCGCAATCGCGGCGTAAAGAAGGCCCCATTTGTGGTGCTCATCGGTGCCAACATGCCTTCCATCCTGGCAGAGGTTTCCTTTGTCAGTAACCCGAGCGACGAGCACAAGCTCCAGGCCGGTAGCTATCGCCAGAAGATTGCCGAGTCGCTCTACCGTGGAATTGCCCAATATGCCGGAGGGCTGAGTGGCATCAAGGTGGCCAGCACCAGGGAGAAGCCCAACCCTGCGGTCGCCCCCACGGTCACCAAAGACACGCCTTAACCTTCCCAGTAGAAACTTTCTTAGGCCACAGGTAGTCTAAAAGGTAGTGGGTTCGTCACTGGCCCCTTTCGCACTCATGTCTTCCAGGTTGCCAAAATGGTTCTTCGGAGTGGCGCTCTGCGCCGCCTTGCTGGTCTCTGTGCGCCTGGCCCAAGCCGCGCCGAATCGCGCCCCCGCAAGGTCATTTCTGCCCAATGAGTTTTCTGGCTGGCAGCTTACGGGTGCGCCGCGCCTTAGTACTGATCCGGCCGAAGCAGACCCCGCGTTCTCGTCGCTACTCGGCGAATACGGTTTCACCGACTTCGAATCTGCCAAGTACATTCGCGATGATCACTCCATCCGCGTGAAGGCCGCCCGTTTCAATGACGCTACCGGCGCCTATGGCGCCTTTACTTTTTATCGTCAGCCGGAAATGCTGAACGAAACCATCGGCGACAAAGCAGCCTCGGCTAATTTGCGTGTGCTGTTCTGCCGCGGAAACATTTTGGTCGATGCCGTTCTGGATCACATGACTGCCATGTCGGCTGCCGAACTGCGGGAACTGGCGGGCTCCCTTCCCATACCAGTTGGAGGCGCTCGCAATTTGCCCGTGCTGGTGAACTATCTGCCACGGCAATCTCTTCTGCAGAACTCCGCCAAATACATCGTGGGACCGATCGGCTTTAACGCCATCTCCGCGCCCATCAGCGCGAACCTGGTGGACTTCAGCAAAGGGGCCGAGGTGGTTCTGGGAAAATACTCCACCTCTGATGGCGTTGCGACGCTGATGATCATCTCTTATCCGACGCCGCAGATTGCGGCCGAGCGCTTGCGCGCCATAGAAGCTTCCTCGCCAGGGACTTCCCATGAGAGCCAGCCGCGCATCAAGCGCAGCGGTCCCATCGTGGTGCTGACCACCGGACAAATTTCCGCCGGCGATGCCAGGTCCTTGCTGGCTTCGGTGAATTACGACGCGAACGTCACCTGGAATGAAAATACCTTCCTGAGCAAACGCGACAACGTTGGAAACCTGATTATCGGAATATTTATTCTGATCGCCATGCTGGTCGGATTCTCTCTAGTGGCTGGGATCTTCTTCGGAGGCTTCCGGCTGCTCATGAAGCGTCTGTTCCCAGATCGAATCTTTGACCGGTCCAAAGACGTAGAAATTATCAGCCTGAGGCTGGGAAAGTGAGCCGAGTAGCTGACCAACTGTATGATTCAGTGGGCTTTAGCTCGTCTTTATCAGGCCGGAACTCGCCTCTGTGGGAATTTGGCGGTCGCTAGTGAGTATTAGGGAGCAAGCCGTAAGTTACTGAAAACAGAGCGATTATTCTCGAAAAAAATCTTGACACCCTGCTTTAGCGGCCCATAAGATTTCGCCAGAAAGTTTTGACGGTCTTAAAGCCTCCGTTAGAACTATTCTCCCTTGAACAAAAGGCCGTCCGGGCTGCCCGGGTGGCCTTTTGGTTTTGTATCTCCTTTTACTGGCTTCTGCGAAACAGCGCCCGTGCTAACGGGGATTCGAGCGATAAGTCCACTCACCCCTCCCGACCGAACTTGCAATATCGCTTCTATCCTTCGAGTGCGCCTCTGCAACGGCAGCAACTACGATCTCGTGTGCGGGTGCAAGCGAGCACGTGGGATCAGTTGCACTTGCATCTCCCGTCAGAAGAAACGCCTGGCAACGGCATCCCCCGAAGTCCAGTTCGCGGCGATCACAACTGCGACACGGTTCCGGCATCCAACCCTGTCCGCGGAATTGACGAAAAGCTGCTGATTCTTCCCATATCTCGCGCAACGATTTGTCTTGCACGTTTTCGAAATGTATCCCGGGAATCACGGCCGCGGCGTGGCATGGCAGCGCATCCCCCGAGGGGTTGATCAATATCATTTTCCGTCCCCATCCGCCCATGCAGGGCTTGGGATAGCGGGCGTAGTAATCGGGAGTCACGAATTCAATCCGCATTCGCCCTTGCAGACGCTGCTGCGCAGCTCTCACTGTGAGCTGAGAAGCTTCCAACTGCGCTTCGGTCGGCAATAATTCGGCACGGTTCTTCAGCGCCCAGCCGTAATACTGCACATTGGCGATCTCCAGGCGGTCCGGACGCAGCTCTTCCGCGAAGCCAATGATCTCCTCCAGGCGGTCCAGATTCTTCCGGTGCACAACAACATTGATCGTGAATCCCACACTCGCCTCGCGAATACGTCCTGCGATTTCAACTTTGTGTTTGTGGGTCTTTGCTCCGGCGATGTTGTCCGCGAGGTTCTCGTCTGAATCCTGAAAGCTCAACTGGATGTGGTCCAGCCCGGCTGCTATCAGGGCATCCAAGCGCTCTGCCGTAAGTCCAATCCCCGAGGTTATGAGATTGGTGTAAAGCCGCACAGCACGCGCGGCGCCGACAAGCTCGATCAGACCCGGCCGCGCCAGGGGTTCTCCGCCTGTCAGATCAAGCTGCAGAACACCGAGTTCAGCAGCTTGCTGAAATACATTCACCCACACTGAGGTGGGCAATTCAGCGCCCCGAGCTTTCATCTCCAGGGGGTTCGAGCAATAGACGCAACTCAGCGGGCACCTGTGGGTAAGCTCCGCGATCAAGGCGAGTGGGCCCGTCATCTGACGCGCTCCGCCATCGCCGCCCAAATCACTCATAATCTACAGCTCGACGTTGGTGTAACCGATCGAGAAACGCAGCCGCATCGTCCTCGATTTTTGTGCTTTCCGGGGAGCGAAACTCGGCTTGCAGCTCACTCACAATCTGGTTGAATGTATGCTCCCCGTCACAGCGCTGCACGATCCGCAGCCCCGGCCCATTCAATCGCAATGCAGCCTCGGGCATGAGCAGCGTGGCGCCCTGGCCGGGCGCATCGCTGATCCGGCACCCGCGGGCCAATTTTGGCCGGGACGTTGGCAGCGGTCGCGTCACGCCCCATCCTTGATCACGAACGCTCCGGGCGGCGGCCATCCCGGCTGAACATAGGCAAAGTAAAGTGCATCAAGCTGCGCCCAAAGAATGTCGCATTTGGCGCGAAGCGCGCCGCACGCCAGCTCCTGTTCGGCAAAGGTATGCGCGTGACTGACCACCCATTGCAACGCGAACTCCGCATCCGCAGGGGCCTGGGTTAGGCGTGCCTCAAAATAGCTGAGCCCGTGCGCTAGCCAGGGATAGTGTTTCCGCAGGGCATCCACGCGCAGAGTGATCAGTGATCCCGAAAATAGTTCGGTCAAAGAAGAGGCCACCGCTTCCAGGAAGGACTGCTCCGTAACCCAGCGCAGGTATTCGTTCACTGCGTATCTCACCCCGGGGAGCACGCCTTCTCCCGCCGCCACCCGCGCACGATCCAGCCCGGTAGCTTCGGCCAGCCGCAGCCATTTTTCTATGCCTCCGGGGCGACCGTCGTCGCCGTCATGGTCTACGATGCGCTTGCGCCAGACGCGGCGGAACCCAGCATCGTTGCTGCGCGCCAGGATAATCGCGTCTTTGATCGGAATGTGACTTTGGTAGCAGTACCGGTTCAGCGCCCATGCCTGCAGTTGGCCGCGCGTCAGCTTTCCCTCGTGCATCAAGAGGTGAAAGGGATGTTTGTGGTGGTAGCGTTCTTCACCGATTTGCCGCAAGCGGGCCACCAGCTGGGCTTGGGACATGGGTGGCGCAGTGGCCGTAGCGCTCAAATCTGGAACTCCATTCCGTCTTCCGCAATTTCCCAGCCCGCCTCGCTCACCTGGCGATGCTCGGCACTATCCTCATCGAGAATGGGATTGGTATTGTTCACGTGAATAAATATCTTCCTGGGATGCCTAAGCGAAGCCAGCAAACGCAGGCTGCCCTCCGGCCCTGAAATCGGCAAATGACCCATTTCGCGGGCATTGGATCCCGCGCCACGAGTGCGCACCAATTCATCGTCGCTCCAAAACGTGCCATCCACGAAAATAACGTCGCAGCTCTCGAGCTTGGACAGCAATTCCGCACCGACTCCCGGAAGTGACGGAGCAAACAATATCCGCTTGGGTGGAGTTTCCGAATCCGCCGTCATTTCGTTAATCATGAGGCCGATGACCGCCTCTTCCGCAAGCAGAACGGCCTGGCGCTCCGGAGTGACATATGCGGGATATTTGCCGGTCAATCCGATCGGATGACATCGGAAACCATGCCCGGCAGCGCCTCCGGGAAGTTCAAACGGCGTGGCCGGGTGAACGTCATGCCATTTGATCTGCTCGGGGACCCGTTGCAGGAGCTTGAAGACGCTGTTGTCCTCGGTCAGGATGCGACGAATTCCTGCAGTCGCGTACAAATGCAGCGGCTGAAATTCGCGGAGTAGAAGGAGTCCAAGGACGTGGTCCAGATCGCCTCCGGTGAGCACAACCCCGGCAATGGGAGTGTGCGGCGACTCTGTTCTGGGATGCAAATCAGACGTGGACTCGATTTGGCTGCGCAGGTCAGCCGAGGCTCCCAGCAAATACCATGTACCTGTGTGATTGCTGACTGCGACCTGGGTCTGGGTACGTGCTTTGCCGTGAAAACCACCCTGCCTTAAACGGTGACAATTCGAGCAGGCGCAATTCCACTGTGGAAAGCCACCCCCGGCCGCAGAGCCGAGGACTTTGACCCGCATCCGCGGATTACAGTTCCGCGTTTACGTAAGAGTTGATTTCGCAGCTCAGGCTAACTTCTTCAAAAGCGGGCGCTTCCCATTCCATGACGACTCCCATACCGTGCATTTTAGCCCTGACGACGGGCAGCACGGGAATTATATCCTCGGATGCATTCCCGCGGCAATCGGCTGCTTGTTGGGATGTTTCCGGCTCATCTGAGGGGTGGGATCACGCTCGAATGGAGCACCGGAAGGGGGTAGCATAGACCACTTGCACTCTACCGGCGCCGGTAGTAAAAGGTCTGCAGCATGAGCCCCGCCGACGACAAATTCTACCTTCCGAGAATTACCGCGCGGGTTGATATTGCTCCTGATTTATGGAGCATCCGGATAGATCCGGCGGGTGAATTTCACTTCACTGCTGGTCAATATGCCACGCTAGGGGTAGAGAGCTCGAGTAAGCGGCTGGAGCGGGCTTACTCAATCCTCTCGTCGCCCTATGAAAATGAGCTGGAGTTCTTCTTTGAGCTGGTGCCGGAGGGCGTGCTCACGCCAAACCTTTACAAACTCCAGGTCGGCGATTCCCTGCTCATGCGAAAGGTCCCCAAAGGCAGATTTGTTCTCGACACCCAGAGCGGCCGTTCCAATCACCTGCTGGTGTGCACCGTCACCGGTGTGGCTCCGTTTGTCAGCTACATCCGGACCCTTTTTGCGGACTGGAAAGCCGGAAAATTTTCCGGTGAGCACAAATTGTTTCTGCTCAACGGCGCCAGCCGCTCTTGGGAGTTCGGCTATCGCGACGAACTGGAAAAAATCGCGGCTGAAGTTCCCTGGTTGACCTATGTACCGACGGTGAGCCGGCCGTGGGAGGACCCCGACTGGAAAGGTGAGAGAGGGCGCGTTGACGACCTCATCCGGAAGTATGCGGACTCCTGGGCTTTGTCACCTCAAAATACCGCCGCATACCTGTGCGGTCATCCTGAGATGATCTCGCATGGTAAGGGTATTCTGCAGCGCGTCGGCTTTGGGAAAGAAAGCGTAAAAGAAGAGGTTTACTGGATTCCGGCGAAGCAGGCACAGGCCTCGTAGTCGCTCCCCACACAAGCCCGCCTTGACCGTCCTATTTCACCAGAACAAATCGTCCCCCGTCGGTGAATAAAATCACGAGATTCATAACCACAAACATTAGATCGTAGTGCCACCCGGATCCCTTGTGACCCCAGAATCCGATGTGCCAAACAAACATCTTTTTATAGATCGCGCCCAGCATGACCATAATTAAACTTAGCGCGGCGAGTTGGGTTAGAAAGCCGAACGCCACTCCCAGTCCTCCCAATAACTCCACCGCTCCCAGTACCAGGGTCAAGCCTCTGCTCAGGCCGATGCTCTTACTGCGCCGTTCAGAATCTCTCAAGTGGTTCCATCCACTGCTGACGAAGACCACCGCCACCATCAATCTCAACAACAGCAGTCCGACATCTGTGAACTGAAGTAACTGAGGAAAAAGCATAAGAAACGTCTCCCCTGGTTGCGTCCGCGGGACGACACTGCGCAGCGGATTTCCGCCCTCGGCCCCAATTGTGCCATTACTTCAGTATTCACGCGCTCCCCTGGTTTTCGCCGGGTGCTCGCGCGATGAACGCCCAACAGTAACCTTGGTAACATGGGCCGCGCGGCATCTGCCCCTAAAATCAATCTGTGGGCGTCCGTCACTCTGCACGAGCGAAGTACTGCCTGTTGGGGGCATGGGTGTTGGTGTGCCTCTCGGCCGTCCTCTCATTACTCATCCCACACAGCTACCGCCTGACCGCGTTAGGCGATTTTTCGCAAGTCATTCTTCTGCTCGCTGCCGTGCTGGCGATGGCTGCAAATGTAAAGTCCGGTGACCGGCAAGCTCGACTTTTTTGGGGATTGATGACGCTGGGCTGCGGTATGTGGCTCTCGGTACAAGCCCTCTGGACTTACTTTGAAGTTTTCCTGCATCGCGAAGTTCCCAATCCCTTCATTGGGGATGTGGTGCTCTTCCTGCATCTTGTACCCATGATGGGCGCATTGGCCATGCAACCGCACGTAGACCGCGAGGAACACAGCACTCGGCTGGGCGCGCTGGACTTCACCCTGCTGCTGATCTGGTGGCTTTATCTTTACTTATTTGCGGTCATTCCGTGGCAGTACGTTTCACCTAACGCCACCTTATACGGCCATAGCTTTGATGTTCTCTATCTTATGGAGCATCTAGTTTTCCTGGCCATGGCCGGTTTCGTTTGGCTGAGGAGCGTTGGCGACTCCAAAATCATCTTTGGACATCTTCTCGGAGCCGGTGCGCTTTATGCCTTCAGTTCCATTGCCGCCAGTGTGGCCATTGATTTTGGACATTACTACACGGGCAGTTTCTACGATGTGCCGCTGGTAGCTTGTATGGCATGGTTTTTCGGCCTGGGACTGGTTGGAAACCATCTCCCATTCAGGACCGCCCCTATCAAAGAAGGAGAAGGAAAGCGTGATGTCTGGGGAGCCCGCCTGGCGACAGGGGCCGTCCTTTCTCTGCCGGTTCTGGCGGGATGGTCTGAATACATGAGCCACGCCCCCGGCAGAGTGCAGAGCTTCCGCATGATGCTGACCTTGTGCGGCATGATGCTGATGGGAGGACTACTCGCCCTGAAGCAGTACCGGCTCGACAAAGAATTGGCGCACGCCAACCAGGAATTGCGTGAAGCCTCGTTGACCGATCTGCTCACCGGAGCCAAGAACCGGCGGTTCCTGACTACGACCATTGAGGGCGATGTTCGGCACGTTATTCGAGCGTATTCTCCGAACTCAGGATGCGCCAGCGTCCGCAATCGTGACCTGATTTTCTATCTTATTGATGCCGACCATTTCAAAGAAGTCAATGATCGCTACGGTCATGATCTCGGAGACGGCGTGCTGGTGCAAATTGCGCGCCGAATCAGCTCAGCCATCCGGCATTCTGACGTCCTCATCCGCTGGGGCGGCGAAGAGTTCCTTGTGGTATCCCGATATACCAATCGCGACGAGGCTGCTGCCCTTGCGGCGCGCGTCCTTAATGCTGTCGGGTCAGAAAAGTATGAGCTGCAAGGTGGACAGAAGATCGGCCGCACCTGCTCCATAGGCTGGGCTGTCTTCCCGTGGATTGTCCGCGATCCCGAGGCTGTCTCCTATGGCGACGTGCTGCGGGTCGCGGACCGGGCGTTGTATGAGGCCAAAAAAGCGGGCAGGAATCAATCAATCGGAATGTTGCCGTTGACCGAAACTCTTCCTGTGCTGCCACCCTTCGAAGAGAAGGGCCAGAGCATCATGGAAGTGTTGCCGGTTCGCACAGTAGTGACCTTGGGGCCATCGGCATCGAACCAGGAGGCCGCGGCTGCAGCAGCCCCCGCAAAGGCCATGGCCGCGACACAGGACGCCTAGAACGGGCTCTGTCCTAGCCACCGGCCGCTCGCGCCTGACCCACTGCACGGCGCTTCCTCAAGTATCCACGTAGCGAAAACGCTTCCTCAGCATTTCCCAGAGCGAATGCCGCAAAACAAAGTGCCAACACCAGGTGTTCCAAAGAAGCCCCGAAATATTGCCAGGGTGCCGCCTTCGGCCCAGGATAATTCGAGGCAAAGAGCAGCGTGAGCATATAAATGAAGGCGCAAATGCTGGCAGTCCGCACTAGGATTCCCAATACCAGTGACAACCCGATTGCCAACTCACCATACGCAACCAGGAAAGCGATCGCTCTTGCGTGTGGCAGGACAAAATCTCTCAATACCGGGACCATCCAGGGATACGCGCCATCCTGCAGGAAATGGGTTATCCAGAATTGAAATCCGCCGCCGGTCGTAAACTGCGCTCCAAAGACTTTGTATTCCCCAAAAATGAGAAACAGCACACCGACTGCAATACGCAGTCCTGCGAGCGCCTTTGCGTTTGAAGTCAGCTGTTTCATCAAGTCTTCTTTGATTGTTCCAGCAAGCGCTTAAAGCTGTCGCGGGTAAGAATATCGTTCTCGCTGAAGAACACGCGCAAGAGCGAGAGCAACTTCGCCGAGTCCGGCGCCCCTTGAGGAGAGCTTGAGCTTGGCTGGCCAGGGGTTGACGTCGGGAGGTTGCGCGTCAGCACCTCCTGTACCTTGGCTTCTCTCTCGACTGCAGGGCGCAAACTCACGTTTTCGGGTGGTTCGGCAACCGCGACAGTCGCTGGTGGCTTACTCTGTGCCGCCGCTGGCCCCAGCTTCACAGGCTGGGTACGTCCCAGCCGCGACGGACTGAGCTTCTGCAGAACTTGCTTTAACTCTTCGCGAGCGTCACCGTGAAAAGCGATAAACTCCAGTCCCATACCAAGAGACGCAACCGACATGCGTACTTCGCCGTTAAATGCCATCTCCTTATCGCCGACCCGGAGCGATATTTCCAGCACAGTACCTACGGCCACTGGAGTCGAAACCTCCACATAACAGCCGCCCAGACTGATCTCCCCCAACTTACCCCAAATGTACCGCTCCGCACCGGGGGTACGAAATCCCACATCTCCAGCTGAGCGATAGCGGACATACTGCCGCCGCTCACGTTGCGGAGTATCCGAGCTGGTAAGAACACCGATGTAGCTTTCATCTCTCTTGACCGCCCAAAGCTGCTCCGGCCAAATACATTTTTCCGGTTCCACGGGTCTTATTCCGACCTGCGATTTCGGGGAAGATTTCGAGACCCATATCACCCGAAAACGGGCCTTCTGACTTTCGTACTGCACCCAAATGGCGTCGCCGGAGGTTTTTATACAGTCAATTCCATCGAGGCGCGCGCCATGGAAACTCAATTCATTTGCCACCACATTCACATTGAACGGTTTGCCATCAGAGCCAATTCCCCATACCTTTACGGGTGCTCCCTGGTGTATGGCGGTCTGCTCAAGTTCTGGTGCCATTTGGAAGTGTAGGTGCCGGTTGAGAATGTTGAGGCTATCCCGGCTGCGCCGCGGATGCAAGAGATAACGTCAGCGTTATTTTGAGGGAAGGCGGGTACGAGCTAGCGCGGATTTCGGACCGGCAATGACGGAGCCTGAACCGTGGCGCTCGCCGCTTTCGCCGCTTTCTTCAGCCCCAGGCCATTGGCCAACAATTGCGTAGCTGCCGTCTCATCCACAGGACGCGAGAACAAGTAGCCCTGCGCAAACTCGCAACCCAGCGCAATCAGCTCGTTGACCTCCTCGATGGTCTCCGTGCCTTCGGCTACGACTTTCAGTCCGAAACTGTGTGCCAAGCCAATGATGGTGCGAACGATCGCCCGGTTGTCGGCGTCGGTATCCATGTGGGATACAAAGGCGCGGTCAATCTTCAGGATATCTACGGGGAAATGCCGCAGCCGGCTGAGCGACGAGAGTCCGGTCCCGAAATCGTCAATGCTCAATCCAACACCCAACGCCTTCGCCTGGCAAAGTATGCCCTCCGATTTGTTGGGGTCAGCCATGGCGACGGTTTCCACAATCTCCAGGTGCAAGCTGCCAGCTGAGAAGCCTGTCTCCTGTAACGCCTGAGTGATTTCCGGCAGCAAACCGCTATAGGCAAATTCTTTGGCCGTAACGTTGAGGCTCAAGCTGAGCGGCGGATCAGAGGGGAATTGCAATTGCCACTCTCGCATCTTCCGGCATGCTTCCACCCGCAACCAGCGATTCATAGGAAGAATCAGGCCGGTTTCTTCCGCCACCACGATAAATTCCGCCGGGGGAACAAGTCCGAAGTGTGGCCGTTCCCATCGTACGAGCGCTTCAAAACCGCATATTTTCTTGTCAATGAGCCGTATAATCGGTTGGTAGTGCACTCTGAATTCTTTATTTTCAAGCGCATTCCGCAGTTCCGTTTCGAGACTTAATCGTTTCACCGCGCTCGCATGCATGGCGGTGTCGTAAACCTCGCATCTCGCCTTGCCCAGCGATTTCGCGCGGTACATTGCCAGGTCAGAGTCCCGCAACAGCTCTTCTGCGGTGTTATGAGGACTGGTACTCAGGGCGATGCCTACGCTGGCTGAGGCGAACACGCCTTGGCCGTCAATGACGACCGGCGCGTCCGACAAGCACTTCTGGATTCGAGTTGCCACTCGGATGGCATCGCTGGCATCGTGAATGTCTTCGATGAGGATGGTAAACTCGTCGCCGCCCAGCCGTGCCAGGCTGCCGCTGACCGGACCATCATCGGCAGGTTCAGTCTTGGAACGGGCAACCGTGTCGTCCTTGCGTAGAGAGAGGGTTAGCCTTCGCGCAATTTCGATGAGCAGATTGTCTCCTGCTGTGTGACCCAGGCTGTCATTTACTTTCTTGAAGTCATCCAGGTCCACAAACAGGACAGCAAATTTGTAGTTATCGTGCCGGCTGGCGCGGCTGAAGGCGCGTCGCAACCTGTCCAGGAACAAGGCGCGATTGGGTAAATCGGTTAGCGCGTCGTGAAACGCATTATGCTGAAGCTGTTCCTCCGCGCGCTTTCGTTCCGTGATGTCGCGGTTTACGATGACCAGATTGACGGACTTCCCTTTAGGGTCACTGACCACGCTGGCTGTGGATTCGAAGATCCGCCAAGTTCCGTCTTTGTGGCGCATCTTGTACTCCACTCGGTCGCCTTGTCCTGATTTACGTGCCTGTTCGGCAGCGCGCGCCACTCGCGCACGGTCATCAGGATGGATTTGTTCCATTGCCGACGTGCTTTGCAGGTCTTCAGCGGTATATCCGAGCACGTGCTGATAAGAGGGACTGTTGTAAACTCTTTTGCCATTACCATCAACCACCGCTATCAGATCGGCGGCGTTCTCGCTGATCACGCGAAATAACTCGTCACGCGACAACAACTGGCGGCGCACTGAATGGATCTGGAACTGCTGATAAAGGGAGTAGACATCAAATAGCAGTATCAGGCCCAGCAGTCCCCAAACTCCTTCCCGTACGTATTCCGAGTAGGCGACGTCCGTTTCAGTGTTGAGAAACGGCACGGCAAAGGACGCAATGCCGCCAGTCAAGAGCAGGGTAATGACCACCGCAAACGACCACAACCACCACTCCCGGCGCTCCACCTGCTTCATGCGTGAGCCTGCCGTGGTCACAATCTCAGGCTGTGATCGGGTATTTTTTTTCAAGAACCACATGTGATGGCAGCGAGAATCGCGCAGTTACGCAAACCTGCGGATGAGCTTCGCATTTCGCATCTTAGCGGCCCTCATGAAGTGGCGGTAAGGTGCCTTTGGTAATGGCTGACACGTAGCCGGCTGGATGTACGACAGCCTGCGCTGTGTAACCTGAGGTTCGCCGTGGGCGGGCATGGACAAACGTGACGTTACACGAGGCCGATGTTGGGCGCTGAAATTGCGTTTTGAAACTAGTGGGCCTGCGAGATAGGTTCAATTCGTCCGCGGAGAATCGTAATGGATGCGGGTGGCAAGCTGTAAAGAGTATCCCCAGTCACAGTTTTCGTGGTCTGCAGTGGCGGATTATCGGGGTCCGCAAACCCCTTCTTCCTGGCAGCGTGCCATTGATATTGCGCTTTGCCAAAGTTGAGCATCGTAATCTCACCAGCAAACCGCTGCTCGATGCCTGTATCGCCATCGTGGAACACGGCGCGAACCGCGTGCGGGTTGTCATAATCCTTATTGATGATCATCAGGGACCACTGTTGGTCCGGGCGCAAGACAGCGTATGCAGTCACCAGGACATGTCCTTCTGAGTCTTTGACGTCGCTAGCGGCTGCAAAAAGCCGGTGCTCGGCATCTTTTGGCTCTACCCACTCCTGGGTAATTAGACGGGCAGCATAATACTGAGAAGTAGGCTGCTGGATCTGGTAGTTCTGATCTACGGTGAACATGTGATACGTTCCCCAACTGTTGGCGCAGGCGGGATGGGGCGGAGAGTACGGCAGCGCATGATAATAGTAGGTCGCTTTCCCACCCGCAGTCAGAAAGCCAGCAAACGTGTCAGCCAGCCATAGCGCTCCGAAAATATCCACGGCGGCTTCCCCGCCGTGCGCATTGGTTTCGGTATCGAACATCGGGACACCGGGCGGCAGTCCGTCGTCTTTCCATACCTGCATGATGTGAGTCAGCAATTTTGGTTCCTGATAAAGGTTCTTCCACGGCGTCTCACAACCGTCGTACGGATAGTGCTCAAAAGACATGAATGCCAGGTCCCCGAGCCTCCCATGCGCTTTCAGGTACTCGATAAAGCGGCCGAACCAAGAGTTGCTGCCGCTGCCATCCGTCCAAACCTTAATGTCTTCCGTCACGCCTTGGAACACCGGGCCTCCGAGTTTCAGGGTTGGATCCACGCGGTGCAAGGCTGTCGCCCACTGCAGATACAAGGCCCCATAATCCTCGGGCAACATGTATTGGCCATCGGGTTCTTCGCCCATTTCGATATACGAAATGGGGTACCTGCGCCTTTGGATGTACGTGATCTGCGCGGCGGCATCTTCGGGCGTGCTGTAAAGCATTCCTACCGGCATCATGGCGGCCAGGCCACGCGTGATGCCGCTCGTATAGAAAAGGTCCATGCCGGGCTGGTCTCCGGATTCCATTCGATCAGGTGCAACGTAGAGATCCGAAGGTTGGTGCCATGGGTCCACTGACGAGCAGTAAGTGAGCGACTGGCGCTGGTCAGGGGAGTGACGCACCAAGTCGTGCAACTCGCCTTTTTCGTCGAGCGTGCCCAAATAAAGTTCCTTGATCGCATAGCCCAGGCAGTTACGCCGATCGTCCGAGCCATGGGCGTCGCAAGTGCCCGAAGAGTGACTCATGAGAATACGCACGAACTTGGTTAGAACCATCGTCGGAGCAAGCCGCAGTGTTGCCGTTCCACCTTTTCCATCTTCAACCGTGCCGCGTTGAAAGTCCTTCCACTCTCCACGGCCCTGGTCGTCCATGGCGTCATCGCCAGTCCAGTATTCAACTCGGTAAACAATTGCATAGGGTTCAGCCCACGCAATGCGGATCGCATTCACGTCTTGCTTGCTGCCCAAATCAACCACCACCCATTGCGGATGACGTGAGTCATCTTCCCCGGTGAATGGCTGTGCTAAATAAGGATTGCTTTTCCAATAGGTTTTCGGGTTCCCGTCATCCAGACGGGAGAAGCCGTCAAACTCTGTTCCGCCATTGCGAGTGAAGCCCCGGTGGGGCAAGGAATAACCATAGGAGTGGCGAATCATCTCCCGAGGGGTCGAATCGCCTACAAAATAACCTTGTCCGGAAGGGTCGCTCCACTTCCCTTTGGGATTCCAGTGCCATGCCTGCACGAATAGCTCAGGGTTATGCCTGTAGCTGATGGTCCCCCAACCTGCGGACAAGATCTGCTTAAGCTGGTCGGGGCGGAAAAAAGTGTCCGTAGCGTTGCTGGGGACCCGATCTACGGTCGTACCCAACGCGTACGGCGGGCTGAATACATTGGCAACGTGGCTGGGAGTTGTATCAATACGGATGGTTTGGGCGCGGATCTCGGACGCAAAGACCGCAATTACGGCAAAAAGAGTAATGGTGGTTGAAGACCGCGCGATCCCAGGTCTGACTCGCCCTTTGCAGGCTCTTTTTCTATTCAGCAAGGCGTGTAAGTCCGCGGCATCTTTTCGCGATTTAGAAAGACAACTTCAACGCTATCTGCCCAATTCGACCATCACGCGCCCCGGTTACTTGGCCGAAGTTGCTGGAAGCAATATCACCAGAAGAACTCGAGAACGTGAATTGGGCATGGTTGAAGACGTTGAAAAACTCCGCTCGGAACTCGAGCGCCGTCCTCTCAGTGATGGCGGTGTTTTTGTGCAAGGCCAGGTCCCAGTTGTTGATTCCGGGGCCATGGAAGAAGCGCCGCCGCGAATTGCCTGCAACCCCGATATTTTCCGGAGTAAACGGGCTTGTGGAAAAGAACTGGTGGCTGGCTGATGCGCGAGGGTCCTGGAAGTGGATCGACTGCCCGTTGTAGTTGGGTACGTCAGCACCGCCGCAGCCGCAAAGCGAGTTGTCGTCACCTTCACTTAGGGTGACTGGGAAGCCAGTGGTGAAGCGCGTAATCCCAGAAAGCATCCACCCGGAAAGTGCTTTCCCACGGAATCCATGCGTTGACCTCGTGAAAGGCAAGTCATAACTGTAGCTGATGACAAAGTTATGACTTACGTCGAAGGTGGAGAGTGCACGGCTCGCACTTGGAAAGAACGGGTTGATGGTATCGAAAAAGCCCGATGAGTTATCAAGGGACTTCGACCAGGTGTAGGCGCCAAGCAACCGCAGGTTACCCAATCGCTTCTCCAAGCTGGCTTGTAGAGCGTTGTAGCTGGAGTTAGCGACCGTCGCCTCATAGTTATTGCTCTGAAAATCGAGCTGGCCATTAGCAAGTCCGCGGCCCGACGTAACTGAAAATGGCCGAGTGCCGTTTACATGCTGGCCGCTCGGCAGTACGTAAATGGTATCTTCCCCGAAAGGTCCGCAACCTTGGCCGGTAGGCATCACGGCAGCGACCTGCAAGCAGGTAGCGGGATTACCCGGATTGGACTCAATGGTGGACAGCAGGTGTCGGCCGACGGATCCCACGTACCCCACTGTAAGAACTGCAGACCGTGCCACCTCCCGTTGGATTGTCAGATTGAAGTGTCCGGCGTACGGAAGCTTGTTTGTAGTTTTGAACGTAGGCGCAGTTGCGATGGGCAAGTACTTGCCCCAAATTCCCGTGGCTCCAGGTGCCGGAATAGTAAAGGGAAAGCGTTGCCCGGGATCCTGTGACGTGCGAGCCTTGTAGGGCTCCTCCAAATAAACCGGCACCGGGCTGATGTAAAACAGCCCGAAGGGAGGATCGCCGACTTCATTAAAGAGCGTTAGGTCTTCGATTGCGGTGTAGTAGAGGCCACCACCGACACGAATGCTGGTCTTTCCCGGGCCACCAAAAATCTTGCCCAGCAAACCCTCACTAGCCGATGGCGAGTAGGCAATACCTACACGTGGAGCAAACCTGGTGTACTGAGTAGGCGCGAGCGTGCTCGGGACCCCGGCGTCACCTGGAAAAACAAACCCCTTCGGCGCATCTGGATAAACCGTGGATTGTTGGCCCGGGACGAAGGTCTGAATTCGGTTCTTAGTGTCGTAGTAGGGTTGGCTCACGTCCCAACGTAAACCGTAGTTGAGTGTCAGGTCTGACCTCACCTTGAAGGTGTCCTGCGCGTAGAGCCCAAAATACTTGGTGCGGGAATCCAGGAATTGGCGGCTGCTTTGATTGAAGAAATCAGGCGCCCCCAAAAGGAAATCGGCGAAGTCGTTGCCAGTTTCGCTTCCGGAAAAACTGAACCAGCCGTTCGAGGTGTAGGTGTTGCGCTCGTTAATTTGCAGGTAGCGCACATCGCCGCCGAACTTCAGCGTATGGTTCCCCATCACCTTGGAGAAGTTGTCGCTGATCTGGTAGGTGTTGTTGTACTGCCCGGTCGTGCCATCTGGCAGGCCGAAAGAAAGACCTAACTGGTTAAAGCTTATGGGGGCCACGCCTTCAGTCGCTGGGTTCGACGGAATAACCCCCAAACCACCTTCGACATATCCAAAGTCTGTGACCTTGCCCAGTCCGCCCACTGGCTTGTTCTTTAGAAAAGCAAAGCGGGTGTAGTTGAGGCGCAATTCATTCACCGTGTTCGGATTGATTATGAAGGTGTTGCCCACCGCAATCTGTTGCGCGCGCGAGACTGTGGCAGCAGCAAACCCCGGCACATTGGAGGTGAACGCCGGATACGGGCTCAGATAGTTTGCATCATCAAAGTGGTAGTAATACGACCAGTTGCCGAAATGCGCGGTATTCAGATCAACTTTCAATCCCCACTTATCGTCCCTCAAGTTCGACTTCTCAGCCGCGCTAGAGAAGAACGGTTGTCCGCCCTGGCTGCCCGTCGGGGTGGGAATGAACTTCAGCGTCGCCTTGGCGACCGGAGACCAGGCGGCTTCCGGGATTATTGGTCCTGCAGCTCCGGGAAATACGCATTGAATAGTCGTGGTACAGCCGGGGAACCAATAGGGCTCACCGGAATGCACGCTGTAACCCAAACGTTTGCCGAGGACAATAGGAAAGTTAGTTTGGTTTGTATCGCTGCCACGAACTACGCACGGATTATTAGGATCCGCATCTGTAGGACAAACGAACTGTGAAAAACCAGTAGTCCCGAGATCGGAGAAATTTCCGGTCCTCTCCAGTTGCGAAGGAACCACGATCAACCCTGACGACACTCCGCGCGCCTCGCGGCTGCCTTGGTAATCGCCGAACACGAACAGTTTGTTCTTTAGGATGGGACCACCCAGGGTACCGCCGAATTGATTGCGCCGGAGAACGCCGCGCTCCGGATCAAAGAAACTCCGCGCGTCCAGTTTGTCATTGCGCAGGAATTCATAGCCAGAGCCGTGAATTTCGTTGGTGCCACTCTTGGTCAAAACGTTAACAATGGCGCCCGAAAACCGTCCATACTCGGCGTTGAACGAGCTGGTGAGCAGGCGGAATTCCTGAATCGAGTCTAGGGTAGGAATAATGGAAGCGCCGTTGTTAACGCCCTCCTCCACGTCGCCGCCATTTACCAGAAACGAATTGGCAGCTTCTCGTTGTCCATTGACGGAAACGTTGCCGGAACTCAAATTGCCGGAAACCAGCCGATCATTACTCGTCGCGTCAGAAGAAATAGGAACTACGCCCGCCTGCAGCCCCAGCAGGTCAATGTAGCTGCGGCCATTCAGCGGCAGGGTAGTCATCTTTTTATCTTCAATCACGTCTCCAAGCTGCGTGTTGGTGGTGTCCACCTGGGTCGCAGAGCCAGTCACTTCGACACTTTGGGTTACGGCGCCGATTGCAAGCTTGAAGTCAGCCTTATACGTCTGGTTCACGACGAGTTTGATTCCGGTTTGAACTTTGCGGCCGAAGCCCGGCGCCTCGACTTCAAGACTGTATCTTTCACCTACTGGAACAGAGATGAACTCGTAATTGCCGCTCGAGTTCGTGATCGCCCGACGTTCGAGTCCGGTGGCCGCATTCTTCAGGACGACCGTCGCATTGGGAACGGCAGCGCCGCTCGGATCCACGACGGTACCCACCACTCCAGCGGTAACATCAGCGAAAAGAAGTTGTCCGCCGAAGATCACAATCGCGAAAAGGAACATCAGAACTCTGCGGAACGGGTTGCTCAAAAAGCACCTCCAGCGGGCATCTCGGACGACGAGCCAGAAACAGCTCAAGAAGCACACAAAATACCGAGAAGGATATGGGGAGTCAAGACGTAATCTGCCAGGTGATATCCTGAGCTAGTCGAAGGCGAATATGAGTTTCGGGATTCGATCGCGGATTGCGCCATCTGGCAAGCGTTTCCGAGGCTGGCCGCTGGTGATGGGACTCATGGTGTTGCCATTAGAATCTGCGGCATTTCAGCTCTCTGTCCCAACCCGCATTTCATCCTGTGAAAACGTTCGCTCGCTACTTCAAAGCGCTCAACAGATGTTGGGCCGTGGTGATTTCGCGACTGCTCTTCAAACTCTCAATCGGGTTGTCGCCGCGAATCCGAATTGCGCAGACGCTTACCTTCTATTAGGACTCACTGAATTTCAGCAAGGTAAGACCACAAGCTCCATTCAGAATTACAAACGAGCCCTCAAGCTTGACCCCCGTTCCTACTCGACTCACTACAACCTGGCTCTCGCGTATTTGCGTGGGCATAGAATTCCGGAGGCGCGCGTCGAGTTGGAGCAGGCAGTGAAATTGGATCCGCGCCAATCGGATGCTGCCTATGACCTTGGCGTCGTTCTTCTGGAACTTGGGAAACCCTCCGCGGCGCTGCTGCACTTGCGTCGAGCAAAGGCGCTAAATTCCCAGCGGCCCGATGTCGCCTTTAATATTGTTCGTGCGGAACTGCAAGCCGGGCACACGCCCGAAGCTGCGGCAGAGGCGCAATCTTCAGCACAACGTCTTGCCACCGATTTTCAGTGGAACGCCGCCATCGGACAACTCTTCGCCAAAAATGCGCAGTTTAAATATGCCGCCATCTACCTGGGGCAGGCGAACCGCATCCGGCCCGAGGACGCCGACATCCGTCATCAGCTCGCGGTGGCGTACCTGGAGTCCCGCCAGCCGGACCAGGTGCTGAGCACCATCCCGGAACCGACAACTGGCGATGACTTTTACCTCCGCGCCAGCGCCTACTATATTTCCCATCAATTCCCCGAGGCGGACCGTGAGTCTGAACAAGGGCTGGCCCTGGCGCCAGAGAACCCTCACATCCTCGTGCTGCGCACCCGACTCTTGCAGCGTGCGGGTCAACAAGAGGCTGCACTTGCTGCGGCACAGAAAGCAGCCACTCTCGCGCCGAAGTGGGACGAACCTTATTACCTTGCCGGCGTGAGTTCTTATTTCATCCGCCGCTACGATCAGGCCGCGGAAGCTCTCGCCCGGGCCATTGCGCTCAATCCCAATTCAGCCCGGGCATTCTTCTTGCAATCCATAGCTCTGGCGAATCAGAGTAAGGTCCACGAGGCCGAGCAAAGCCTTCGGCGGGCGATAGAGCTACAGCCCCAGAACGCCCGCTTTCATTGTCATCTCGGCATTCTGCTGGCGCGCCAAAATGAAGACGCGAAAGCTGAAGCCTCATTGAGACAAGCCATCCAGCTCAAGCCCGACTACGGACTTTCGCATTATGAATTGGGAAAGCTCTTAGCGCACGCGCAGCGACTTCAACCGGCCGCACTGGAGCTAACTCAGGCTGTGACGCATGACCCAACCTTGGGCGCCGCTTACTATCAGCTGAGCCGGGTGTATGCAAAACTCGGTGAAACCGAAAAATCGGACCGGGCACGCGCCGAGTTTGAGAAGCTTTACCAGCGGGAAGCGGATGACGCTCAAGCTGCAGATCGCGTGCTAAATGAAGATGCCATGAAAGAAACCGAGGCACCCTGACAGAATCATGACTCATCTCCACACCGCAGACTTTCTATGGCTCTAACCCGTCGCAGATTTATTTCTCTCTCAGGCGGAGCGCTGATAAGCGCGTGGCCGGTTTTTGGGCAACGCGCAAACCAAAACTCCAGCCCGGTACCAGCCAAAGGCAACCCAGGCCGTCCCTTCGGTGCCTACTTCGTGGATATTGCCAGAGAGGCGGGCCTCATCCAGCCGGTGATCTACGGCGAAGCCGATCACAAAGACTACATTCTGGAAACCGTGGGATGCGGATGCGCATTCCTCGATTACGACAACGATGGCTGGCTCGACATTTTTGTCCTCAACGGTACCCGACTACGTGGCGCTCCTGAAGGCACGTCGAACAGACTCTACAAGAATAACCGCGACGGGAGCTTCACCGACGTAACCGAAAAGGCTGGCCTGCACGCCACCGGATGGGCGTCCGCCGTATGTGTTGGGGACTATAACAATGACGGATTTGAGGACCTGTTCTGCACCTACTACGGTCAGAACAAACTTTATCGAAACAACGGCGACGGAACTTTTACTGACGTCACCAAAGAAGCCGGATTGCACAATGCGCGCTCCAGATGGGGCGCTGGCTGCGCCTTTTTAGACTACAACCGCGACGGCCACCTTGATCTGTTCGTTTCAAACTATGTTGATTTCGATTTGGCCAAGGTTCCCAAGCCAGGTGCAAACCTCAACTGTACCTGGAAGGGTATTCCGGTGAATTGTGGTCCACGCGGCCTGCCCCATGGCTTAAATTCGCTCTATCGAAACAACGGGGACGGCACATTCACCGACGTGAGCCAGCAAGCCGGAATCGCCGCCGCCCGCCCCAGTTACGGCATGACCGTGGTGGCCGCGGACTTCAACGAAGACGGTTGGCCCGATATCTATGTGGCCTGCGATTCCACTCCCAGTCTCCTATTCATCAACCAGCATGATGGAACATTTAAGGAAGAAGGCATTGCGCGCGGGGCAGCTCTGAGCGAAGACGGTAAAGAGCAGGCTGGCATGGGCCTGGCGGTAGGCGACTACGACCTGGACGGCCACCTGGACATCTTCAAGACAAATTTTGCGGACGATACCAACGTACTCTACGAGAATGACGGAAAGGCAAACTTCGAAGATAAGACGATCTCCGCAAGGCTGGGCGAGCAGAGCCGCTATATCAGTTGGGGCACAGCTATCGCCGACTTAGATAATGATGGCTGGCCGGACATTTTCTTTGTCTCCGGCAGCGTTTACCCTGAAGTTGAAAAGCAGCTTCCCAACTATCCCGACAAGTGCCCGCGGACTGTGTACCGGAATCTGGGTGATAGAACCTTCGCAAAGCTTGGCCAGGAGGCCGGACCCGGCATCGCCGCTAAACACTCAAGCCGTGGCTGTGCCTTCGGGGATTTTGACAACGATGGCGACATAGACATTTTGATCGTTAATCTGAACGAGCCCCCTTCCCTTCTGCGAAATGACCTGCGGGGAAATAACCACTGGCTGAAAGTAAAACTGATCGGTACAAAATCCAATCGCAGTGCAATCGGGGCGCGCGTGATCGCACGCTATGCGGGAAAAGCCCAGGCACAGGAAGTCTTGAGCCAATCCAGCTTCTACTCTTCCAATGATTCGCGATTGCATTTCGGGCTGGGTTCGGCCACCTCAGCCGAACTTGAAATTCGATGGCCGAGTGGAACCAAAGAATCCTATTCGACGGCTTGCGACCAACTGGTCACTATTCAAGAGGGAAAAGGCGTAGTCCCTGGCAAGAGCTTTGCGCCACGTTCTTAACTCCAAGCCAAAACAATTTGTTATGAGGAGTGCGCTTTCAGCAGCGGCGTATTCGTTGCGTCCGTCCCGGTTAGGTGTAGGTTCATACAACTCTTTCACCTAATTCCTGGAGGAATCATGCAATCTTCTTATAGGAAGAGTTTTGGATAAGCGTGTGCTGGAAGCTACACCGTGTCTGATCGGCCATGGTGTCTGCAGCCTTGCGCTCGCGCAAACTTAATGAAATCAACGGCTCCTGGGTTGGCGCTCGTTTTGCCTTATCACCGGCAGCTGCATTCAGCAGCAGGAGGTGATTACAATGAAGCAACTCGAGAGTTTCAATTCAGAGGTGACAGCTGTACGGCAGTTTCCGCAGGAAGTGCGGCGCATTTGGGCCAACGGTAAGCAAAGAACAGCGATCGTGGTTGGTCTGGTTGTACTCCCATTTCTCCTGGCACTCGGCGCTTGTTCCAAAGAGAAGAAGTCCGTGGCGAGTTCTGGAAATCAGAATCTGCAAAATCAGGGAACTCTCCCAGTCTCGATGCCGGAAGTTTCCCCGATAAACAACGTTCCGCAAGTTCAACCAGTCACGCCAAAAAAGACCGTTCGGAAACGGCCATCTACCCTCATCTACCGCGATCGGGATCACAGAATCTCCTTCCGCTATCCCCGCAAGTACATGCTGAAGACTGGCGATCAGGCGCAAGTGGTTGTGGCCGACTCGCAGCCGGTGGACATGAACTTCGTCCAGCCGGGTGGTACGACGCTGGCCTCAGTACTGCTGCCGTCTAATTTGTATCCGGGAACCGACTTCAGTTCGGCGTTCTTCATGGTCAGCGTGAACCAGAAGCTGAGCGAATCAGAATGCGGGCAATTCGTGTTGCCGACGCATTCAGATACAGAACCGGTCTCACCGCCCTCTTCCGTGAAAATCGGCGAGAGGGAATTCCAGCAGGTCGAAGCTGTGAGTAAGCAGGGCGACGTGAAGTACTACCACGTTTTTGAAAATGGTGGTTGCTACGAACTCGCGCTCGGCATGGGCACTTCAGGCGACCAGCCGGCGGACGGGATCACACCCGTTGACCACGAACAGGTATTTCGCAACCTGGAGAAGATCTTGACCACGGTGAAGATCAAATCCAGTGTTGTGCCTGAAGTGGCCACTGCCCCGGCTACTCCAGTCGAAGCAAGCAATCAGTAAATAGTCAGATCTGTTTGATTCGTGAACGGAAAGGCTACGCTCCCCAGCGTGGCCTTTTTGTGTCTGTAGCACCTGCCGGTTCGAGTTTCCTCTGACACACTGTATCCTCGCGCACACAGTTGCAGCCGAACTCTCCCCAGTAAGCCAAGGACTCTCAATAGTTTAGGGTTGGGCCACGACGTGCCATTTGCTTTGGCGTAAGCCGACGCTGAGGTGAGCGACCATGTGGCCCCAAAACCAGCTAATCAAAAGAGCAGCCCAGAAAGCCCTGATTCTGATTTGTATGCTCGGGTTGATGATGGTGCCAGGCAAGGCGCCGCTCGCCATTAACTCTGTGCCAGCGAACTTCTCGGCACGGATTTCAGGCCGCCGGCCGCCCAGGCACGAGCCCCGGCCAGTAAGAATTCGCAATTCATGGAGTACGCGTCATGAACAACACACTTGATACCGCAACCGCGGCGCTCATCGTAACTGCGGCACTCGCTTTCTCCTTCGCCATCGCACTTGTAGTCGAAGAGATCGTCTGCGCCGGACTGTTCCGCGTGATGTTCGCTCGTCAGGTGGACCACAACAAAACTCGGCTAAACCGCTAATTAAGGAGAACCACCATGCTATTTCTCAAGTACGTACTGATGATCGTTGGGATCGCGATGTTCGTTCTTGCCGCTGCGATCCTTGCCTATGATTTTTACCTTGTGAGGCGACTGCGGCGCGGCGTGGGTGGCGAAACGGGCAGCGTTCCAGCCAGCGCCGCACCGGAACCACCGATCCGCTGGCGATCAAGCGTGGCCCTGGTCCTGCTCGCCTGGGCCCCGCTGCTGCTGGCCTTAAGTATTGTCGTCGTACCCGAAGGCATGGCGGGTGTCCGCGTCAGCCAGACCTCAGGCACGCTGACCGGCACCCTCTATCCTGGCGTGCATTTCGTTCGGCCCATGCTGGACAAAGTGGTCCTCTTCGACACTCGTGACCAGTTGTTCACCAGCGGCATGCCCGAGGATCATGCCAATAAAGGAGAAGCATCGCAACCCGAACCGCTGAAGGTTCAGGCCCGCGAAGGACTCTCCCTCGGACTCGCCATCACGGTTCGCTACCGACTTGATCCGCGCCGCCTTGATTATCTTTTGGACAATCTGCCCCAACCCGTGCAGAAGGAACTGGTGCCCCCAATCGTGGCCAGCGCCTGGCGTGAATTGGTTCCCAACTACACGGTACGCGAGGTATTTGCGGTCAAACGTGAAGAGGTCCGCCGGCGTGCCGCTGACACTATCACCCGCAAACTCTCTGCGGACGGGATCATTGTGAAGGAAGTTATGCTGCGCGACATTCAACTGCCGCCAGAATACGCCAAAGGATTGGAAAGTTTGCTGCTTAAGGAACAGGAAAACGACCGCATGGGAGTTGAAACCGAGATCCAGCAGAAGCAAGTGAGGATCACCGAGTTGGAGGCCGAAGGCGCCAAAGCCCAACAGGTGAAGCAAGCCGAAGGCCAGGCCCAGGTCCGCGTGCTGCAAGCTAAGGGCGAGGCCGATGCCATGAAATACCTGTTGCCGCTGAAAAAGGAACAGATCGAACAGTCGAAGCTGGAGGCGCAGGCGCGCAAAGAAGCGACCGTGCAAAACGCAGATGCCGAAGCCCAGGCCAAAGTCATTGACAGCAAAGCGGAAATGGAACGCCGCAAACTCCTCGCCCAAGCGGAAGCGGAGCGCATTCGTGTTACCGCCGCTGCCGATGCTGAGCGCATGAAGAGCGAAGGCCAGATCCTGAAGCAAAATCCATTGCTGATTAACAAAATTGTCGCCGAGCGCCTTTCGGACAAGCTGCAGATCATGATGGTGCCCTCCGACGGCAAATTCTTTTTCGCTAATGACGTGTTGCGGAGCATGAACATGTCCAATCGCGCCAGCCAGGCCGAGGAGGCGGGCGTTGATCCTCCCAAGCAGTAATTCCGATGAACTGCAGCAGCATGAGCGACGGTGAGGAATTAATCCACTGGAGAAGCAAGATGTTAAACCGTAATTGCGAGGAGCCATGTCAGTGACGGTTTATAATTCGCGCATTCCACTCATCACATTGCCGAGGACGCGCTTTGCCGGTTTCATGCTCGGCCTGTGGGCGCTATTGCAGGCCTCGGCTCTTGCGGTCGCCGCTAACAACTGGAACGATCCGGCACAACAGCTGGCGCAACGAATCTCTGCGGTAACCGGCCCCGGAGCGGTTTCGCTCGATCTGAACAATCGCTCCTCGTTAAGCTCTAGCGAGGCCGACCAGGTACGGCGCGTGCTCATCACTTCTTTGGAAGCCAGGGGTGTTCGGATCGTGGACGCCCCTCAGGCGGCAGCTTCCATTCACGTTACCTTGTCCGAAAGTCAGCAGAATTACCTCTGGGTCGCTCAGGTGCGGCAAGGAACCGCTGAGGAAAAGGTGGTCATGGTGGCCTTGCCAGATCTGCGACCACGGGCGGCAAAATCTTCAGCCACCGCAACGATTCATCGCACTCCTTTATGGTCACAGGAAGCACGCATTCTCGATGTGGCGCTTCTCTACAAGGCTAACCCCGGGCACATGCTGGTGCTTGAGCCAGACCAAGTGGTTCTGTACCGCTGGAATACCGGACATTGGGAAACGGAACAGGCGTTTCCGATCATCCACCAGCAACCCTGGCCGCGTGATGTACGCGGAAGGTTGATGATTAGTCAAGAGCACTTATTCGATGCTTACCTGCCGGGCGTCGTCTGCTCTGCCGTCCTCAGTTCGCCTCTGAGCATGGCCTGTCACGAAGCCGACGACCCTTGGCCGCTCGCAAATCCGTCGTTCAACCTGCGTGCATTCTTTTCACCGGCGCGCAATTTCTTTACCGGCGCGATTACGCCGCCTCTCGGTCAACAGAACACTGCGCCTTTCTATTCCGCTGCCCCTCTTCCGCGGGAGAACTATGTGCTTTGGGTAATGGCAGGAGTGGACGGGGCAGTTCACTTCGCGGACGGGATGAACGATCGCATCAGCCCTGGAATCGCTTGGGGCAGCGATCTAGTAAGCCTGAAAACCTCGTGCGGCAGCGGATGGCAAGTGCTCGCCTCGAGAATGGGTGATGGATCCGATTCATTGCGCGCATATGAGATCGCCGATCGCGAACCCACGGCGCTCAGCGAGTCTTCGGAATTCGGCGGTCCGATAACAGCGCTCTGGACCAAAGATGACGGCAGCACAGCTGTGGCCATCGCGCACAATTTGGAAACGGGGATGTATGAGGCGTTCGGTATATATATTTCTTGCGGCCATTAGCGCCCTGTTACTTGCGCTCGCAAGTCCGGCCGCTACCCGCGCGCATTACGGCGGGACGCTGCATCTTGCGATGCGGGCAGCACCAGCATCGCTCGATCCCGTCAATCCGGACATGGCCGGCCCCGAGGGCAGCTCACGCCTGGTTCCACTGATCTTTGACCGGCTCACCACGTTCGACGACAAAGGTCGTTTGCAGCCCCAGCTCTCAACCAAGTGGCAGGGCGGCACGGGCAATCGCCGCTGGGAATTCTGGTTGCGCCGCGGTGTCAAATTTAGTGATGGCTCGCCGCTGACTCCCGAGTCCGTCGCCGCTTCGTTGCGGCTGGCAAATCGCGATTGGAAGGTGAGCGCCTTGTCAGATTCCGTGGTCGTCGAACTCGAGAATCCGTCCCTCACAATACCGGCGGAAATGGCCCTCTCACGCAACGCCATTGCATACCGCAACGGCGATAATGTGCTCGGTAGCGGCCCCTTCCAGGTGACCGAGTGGCAGCCGGGCAAACGGCTCGTCCTGAAGACGCAAGACACTTATTGGGGCGGACGGCCCTTTCTCGACTCCGTTCAAATTGACCTCGGACAGGATTTTCGTCAGCAAACTATAGCAATGGGATTAGGAAGAGCTGACCTGATCGAGATTGCTCCCGAGCAGGCAGGCCGCACTGGGAGTATTGGCCGCCACCTGGTGGAGTCTCAACCTGCCACTTTGATCGCGCTTGTATTTCCACGGGAACCGCGGTCAGCGGAAGAGGCCCGTATCCGCGATGCGCTTGCGCTCAGTATTGACCGAAACTCCATGCTGCGGGTACTGCTGCAAGGAAAAGGGACGGCAACAGCCAGCATTTTGCCGAATTGGATGACTGGTTACGGCTTCCTGTTTCCACTAGACCGCGATCTCGCCCGCGCGCAGGAGATACGGTCAGAGATACACCAGTTGGGCGCACTAGTACTCGCCTATGACGCCAGTGATCCGGTGAATCAATTGCTGGCCGAACGCGTCGCGCTGAATGCACGTGAAGCCGGAATCACGATCCAGCTTGTTCGCTCCGCCTCCTCGCCCGACCTGCGACTAATGAGGATTCGTTTGCAGTCGCCCGATCCGGCAGTCGCGCTAACGCGCATCGCCGAAGATCTCGGGTCAGGGGCGCCAAAGTTCGCCGACAGTTCAGCGGACGAACTCTATCAAAGAGAGCGCGACCTGCTGCACTCGAGCCGCATTATTCCTCTGTTGCAAGTGCCCGATGTGTTCGCACTCGCTCCCAATGTCAACGGTGCACAGCCGGATGAACTGGGAGAGTGGCGGCTGGAAGATATTTGGCTGGGAGCAGGCAAGCCGTGAGCTTTCGCCGGAAGTTGTTGGCCACTTTTGCGCTGACCGTTTTCTTCGCCGTGGCCGGGGTGGCTATAGCCGTTTCGGTCCTCACACGGCGCGCCTTTGAGAAATCAGAATCGGAGCGGACGAGCGCTTTGATCACGCAGTTCCAGCGCGAATTTGCGAAGCACGGTGAGGACGTTGTCCGGCGTATTGAAACCATCGCTGCTACCGATTCCGTGGCTCACATCGCGCTGGATGCAAACCGGGCTGCGCCAGATTTAAGTGCCTACGTAAATGAGGCAAAGCCGTTGGCTGACAGCGAACAACTCGACTTCCTGGAATTAGTGACCGGCGATGGCGCGATCATTTCTTCCGCGCAGTCGCCGGCGAAGTTCGGTTACAAAGAGTCCTTGGTGACAAATCTGCCGGCTGCAGCGACGACCGCATTTCTAAAACGCGAGGAGCTTTCTGACGGCACAGCCGTCTTCGGTGTTTTCTCCCTGCGCGCGCTCCGCGTTGGTGACAAACCTGTCTATGTCATCGGCGGCCAACGTCTCGACAGCAACTTTCTCGCAACTTTGCCGCTTACGCCAGGCGCGCGAGTGATGCTCTACCCAAACCTCGCGTCAGATTACTCGCCCAAACTATTGGTTGATGCTTCTGGGCCGGTTGCTCAGGCCGAAATGCTAAGGCCTCTTCTTCGAAAAGTGCAACAGACCGGGGTCGAACAGGACGGCGTGGTGCGTTGGTCAGCCGACGCAGCCGACGTCGAAGATGTCCATGCCATGCCGCTCAAAGGACAGAAGGGGGAATTGCTGGGTGTTTTGCTGATAGGCAATTCGCGTCGCAGTCTAGTCGAACTCGAACGTCGTATCCGCTCCGCCGCGTTGCTGATAGGCAGTCTGGGACTGGTGCTCGCCATGCTAGTGAGCAGCTGGGCCGCCACCAGGGTGACTCGACCGGTGGAGCAACTCGCCGCCGCAGCACGCCAGGTTGCCGACGGAAACTGGGATGCAAAGGTTGAACTCGTCTCTGACAACGAGCTCGGACATCTGGCAGAAGCTTTCAACCGCATGACGCGCGAACTGATCGACCAGCGCGAACGTTTAATACAGTCCGAACGAGTGGCAGCGTGGCGCGAGTTGGCCCGCCGGTTGGCCCACGAATTGAAGAACCCTTTGTTCCCGCTACAGATCACGGTGGAGAATTTGCTCAAAGCCCACGAGAGTGATCCTGATCAGTTTGAGGAGGTGTTCCGCGAGAGCACCGGCACCCTGTTGGCGGAAATTGCGAACTTGAAGACCATCACCGGACGATTCAGCGACTTTTCGAGGATGCCGCAGCCACGGCTTCAGCCGGTAAAACTAAATGAAATTGTGCGCAGTGTGCTGCAGCTTTATCAAAATCAACTTAACCAGCGAGGCCAGGCAATCGTGTGCAATCTCAATTTGGATGAGAGCGTCGGGAACATCACTGCTGACCCGGACCTGCTCCACCGTGCGCTCTCCAATCTGGTCGTCAACGCGATTGACGCCATGCCGGGAGGCGGCACGCTCTCCATCCGTACACAGCAAAAGAACGACGAGGTCCACATTGAAGTTTCCGATACCGGTGAAGGACTCAGCCCAGAAGAATGCAAACGTTTGTTCACTCCCTATTACACTACCAAGGAGCACGGGACAGGACTTGGTCTAGCAATTGTCCAGTCGGTGGTGAGCGATCACCATGGACGTATCACCGTTTCCAGCACCCCCGGCCGTGGCACAACTTTTTTAGTCGCGTTGCCCAGCGGATCTGCGCTCGCTGGACAAGCGGCCTTATCGAAAGCGGAGCCGACCTAAAGTTATGCGGCAGAAGGCACAGTTGTTGATCGTAGATGACGAAGCTAACACTCTGGCTTCTCTGGCACGGGCCTTTCGCCTGGCCGGACATGAAGCCGTCGTCTGCGATAACGCTGCCAAGGCGCTGGAGCTTGCCAAGTCGCAGTCCTTCGACTTGATTCTTTCCGATGTCGTTATGCCGGGCAAGAATGGTCTGGCTCTGCTCGAGGAACTAAAGGCCCAGGGAATCACTACGCCGGTGGTCATGATGTCCGGGCAGGCGCATATTGAGATGGCGGTCCGCGCCACGAAGCTCGGGGCGCTCGATTTTCTGGAGAAGCCTATCTCGTCCGATAAGTTAATGCTTACCGTTGAAAACGCGCTCAAGCTGCAGCAACTGGAAACGGAAAACCGGCAACTCCGGCAACGGTTGGGTAAGCACGAGATGGTGTGGTCTGGTGATGCGATGCGGCGCGTAATGGCGCAGGTGGATCGCGTGGCGGCGAGTGAGACTCGGGTCTGCATTCTGGGCGAAACCGGCACCGGCAAAGAACTAGTGGCCCGCACGCTGCACGAGCGCAGTCCGCGCGCCTCCGGTCCTTTTATTACGCTCAATTGCGCCGCCATTCCGGCGGAGCTGATCGAGTCCGAGCTTTTCGGTCATGAGAAAGGTTCGTTTACCGGGGCTGCCACCCGCCACATCGGCAAGTTCGAGCAGGCACAGCACGGCACCCTTTTCCTGGATGAAATCGGGGACATGCCGCTTGCCATGCAGGCCAAACTACTGCGCGTCTTGGAAGAAAATGAAGTGGAGCGGATTGGTGGCGACAAACCAATCACGGTAGATGTCCGAGTCATCGTCGCCACTCACCGCAACCTCGAAACCCTGGTCAGAGAAGGAAAGTTCCGTCAGGACCTTTTTCATCGTATCTACGTGTTCCCGCTCGTCCTGCCCCCGCTGCGCGAGCGACCGGACGATATCGCCCCACTGATCGAGCATTTTGCCCACCAGGTGAGCCAACAAAACGGCTGGAAACCTCTTCCCTTCACTACTGATGCTATCCAAGCGCTTCGAAACTACACCTGGCCGGGTAACGTCCGCGAGTTGCGTAACGTGGTCGAGCGGCTCCTGCTGCTGGCCAGCAGCGACTCTGTGGATCGCAGCACCGTTGAGCAAGCTTTGCCTCAGAACAACGCTTTGGGTGCTGTTTCAGGCAGTTCCGCCGGGGGCCTCGCCGAACGTGTCAACAGCTTCGAGCGCGATACCATTCTCTCTGAACTCAAGCGTAACCAGTTCCACATCACGAATACCGCCAAAGCGTTGGGCCTCGAGCGCAGCCACCTCTACAAAAAAGCTGAACACCTGGGAATCGATTTGCAGGCAATCCGCAAGAGTTCGGCAGCGGAAGATTAAAACCGATCTGTTTTGCGAATCGTTATCACCTGCAGAAAAGAAAAAGGTACACTCTGAGAAAGAAGCCAATGCCGCTCGGAAATTTGGTTTAGGACAGCGACCTTGGTGACCTTTGTTGCACAACTGACACTCGGGCAGAATTTATCTTCTGACGTAGTGGTTTCCGGCTCAAGGCGTCAAAGATGATTGTCCCAATCATATTGATCGGAGTGGTTACCGCCCTGGCAGTCTTCGCGATTTTGGTGAAAACCTGTGCCGGCGATCCCAACCAGGGCGCAGAACGGAACAAGGGAGACGTTCTCAAGTTGTTGCTGGCCAAATCGGAACGTGAACTCAACCAGAACCGAATAGAAGGACAACGAAACTGATCATTTCTGCGACGGTTCACTGCATACCGGTGTTCAATTCCCAGGCTTGAGCTGCTTTAGTCTTGGCGGCACATTGGATCGTGAAAATTGAAGCAAGCGATAGCAGAAGAAATCGTTTTTTTCATTGGCCTCTCTCGCCAACGTATCCTGCTCTCAGGCCGCGTTCCGTGGATAGTCGCGTACCACAATGAAGTCGAATTTCTTAAGCGTTTCCATATTGCGGGCTTCGGCCAGAAGCATTAACTCCTGAATTAACGCTTCCACTTGGGTGGGGGACATCTCGCGAGTTGCGGCCCAGAACTTCGGGGGATTGAGCCAGATCGGAGATCTTTCAGTTGCCGTCATCGAGAGCTCCTATTCAAATAGATGGCTGGTTAAAAAACGGAGTTGTCGTGCAGCAATCAGCAATTACGCCTGCGAGTTTCATTCTACCACTCCTGAGCTTTCCAAGGGATGGGGCCGGGTCATGATTCGGCTTTCATCTTTGGTTGATGACGGACGGTGTGGCCTTCGATCAAATGGAGCACCTCTTCAGCGAGATTCTGGGTGTGGTCTCCCGCACGTTCCAGAGCACCGCCAATCAGCAAGACGTTGGTCTTCAAACGCCAATCCTGCTTTGTGTCCGCTTCGAAATGACGCCGCACCAGCGAATGGTAAAGTCGGTTGAGGTCGCGATCGGCCCTGAGCACGGCGCCGGCAATTTCCGCATTCCTGTCCACAAATGCATGGTGAACCTTCACCAGCATGTCTTTGAGAGTGGCAGCCATTTCTACCAAAACGCTGCGGTCCCCCCCGCGCGGGATGCCTGACGCCACCCGCAATCTTTGCGCCGAGCCCATCAGCAGATCACCGATCCGCTCCAGGTCGGTAATAAAGCGGATGCAAGCGAGTAGCTCGCGCGCTTTCTGTTCTGACACTCGAGTGATGGCTGCCGGCATGTCCTCGTCAATCTGCCGCTCCAGTTGGTCGAGCTCTCTCTCGCAGTCCTTGATGGCGAGGAATGCCATTGACTCGGAGTTCTGAAACAGGTCAACCAGATTGGCGGCAGCATCCGCCGCGATCAAGAAGGCCTGCCGGCTCGATTGCAGCACCCGTTCCCTGAGTTTCTGAGCGTTAGGCAATCTCGGGCGCGGCATAGTCTTGGAATGATTGTAATGCTAGTTTAGGGAATACATTCGGGGGAGGCCCGGGTTGAGATCGTGAGATTCCTCACTCCCTCAGGAATGACACTGTCACTCCGAGCCGGCTTCAGCCGCGAGGCCAGCATCCGCCACTGTTCGAGGTGAATCAGCGAGGCATCACTTGCGACCGCAATACTTGCCACCATTTGGGTAGTCGTTCTCCGCAGCTTACGGGCGGACCGAATCCTGCTGGGCTAACCACTGCTGGGCCGATGAACTGTGAACTGAACGTGGTGGGGCTGCCACAAACTCCTATCGTGTCCACGACTGTGTTGGTGGCAGTATCGATTACCACAACCGCATTAGATGCGAGCGTTAAGAAAGCCCGTGCTCCGTCTGATCTCACCGCGATGGCGCCAGCGTCGCTATTTACTCTTATCGTTGCAATAATGGAATTCGTGGTGGTGTCTATTACTTCAACCTGATTAGCATTAAATCCTTCACCAACGTAAAGTCTCGACGCGTCTGGGCTGAGGGCCAAGATTCCGGGACGTCCATTCAGACTGATCTCACCTATAATGGTATTGCTCGACGTATCGAGAACATGAACCTGACTGCCGTCGGAACCACCTATGTAAGCCAGGGTTCCGGAAGGATTCACCACGATAGTAGAGGCGCCAGCCGTGGCATTCAACCCAACGGTGGCTATGACGGCATTGCTACCGGTATCAATTACAGAGAGCGTGCTATCACTATTCTCGACGTAGAGGCGGGTTTCTGCAGGGTTCACTGCCAGCCCCGTAGGTTGCCGGCCAACGGTAATTGTGGCGATAACGGCGTTTGAAGACGCATCGATAACCGTGACCGAATTATGCGGATCTTCGTTACCCCCGTTTTGTCCCACATAAACCCGCGTCCCCGACCGATTCACTGTTACCACGTAAGGAGTGGCTACTGCCACGTTTGTGACGCTGCCTGTAGTTGTATCTATGATAGAGACGTTATTGTCATTCGGATTTGTGACATACACTCGGCTGCCAGTCGCATTCACTGCCACGCAGAACGGATTGTTCCCCGCCGGAATTGTGCCCAATACTCTGTTCGTTGAGGTGTCAATTACGGACACAGTTCCAGCCTTAAAATTAGCCACATAAGCGAACGGCCCTTTTCTGACCCAGGCGGGCGGAGCTGAGAGCAAAACCAGTGGCAGCAAAAGAGATGAAAATAGAAGGCAGAGCACTCGCTGGGTCATTGCGTCTCTCCAGGGGACATGGGGGCTATGTCCGTTTCCTTGGGGGAACAGGGCTCGACATCTTGGATTCCCTGTTCTAGTTCGCTCCCAAGATAGGGTTCTATTCGCCTCTGGGAGTATGCACTTGCTCTGCGAGGGAACTGCTCTTCGGAGAGGCGACCTGGCGCGCATTCTGCGCCGGGGCTCTCCTTATGTCAACTTAAAACATTTCTCCGCGTCGCCAACTACGATCATTTGTCCCGTCTGGTGCTGAACTCAACCTCAGTCGCTCGCCCGATCGTGGTGGCCGCAGAACGCGTGATTTCCCGTATGGAAGGCCAAGCATTGCATGAGTCTAATCTCTTCTGTCATTGTTGATAACATCCCTTTTGACCAGTTGAGCTGGGCAAAACTTCTAAAGTGGTGGATAGGTTAACTTCTGAGTTTCTGAAAAGACAACTGGATCAAGTTTGGTCGGCCTTAGCGGACGATTTTAGAACTTTTCTGATATCTGGAACTGAGCCCTCGGAGGCACACGTCATTTAGCCGGTGAAATGGGGATTTCTCAGAAGTTGTCGAGAAGGGCGGCATCGCCTCGGCCATTTAGTTGTTCAAGTAGCTGACCCGCTAGCTTCGGTTCGCCGGGAAGATTTGAGCTTTTTGAGTCGTCTAGCAGATTGGGATCCTTGCCGATCCATTCCAGGGTCAGCTCTGCTGCCGTGCAAAGCTCTCCATTTCATTCTTCGCAATGGTCGTAAGCAAAACGTGTGCCTGTTCCTCCGCTTGTAGGATGGCGGATTTACCGACCTTGCTCTGGACCGATTTTATTGCTATGTCGATCTGCTCCCGGTCCTCAGGTGCAAGGTTGCTCTCTTGTGTTTGCAGAACGAGAAGCCATGCATAGGAGCAGATTAGGTCTTCCTTCACGCCATCACCCTCTCTCAGCCGGCGAGCAACTTCAAACTGTGCACCCGTTTCTCCCCGTTTTGCGGCCTCCAGAAACCAGCGATAAGCTTCTTCGGCATTGGCTCTGACGCCCTGCCCGGTGGCATACATCCAGCCGAGATTGTGCAGAGCTTCGCGGTCGCCGTTCTCGGCTGCTTTCTTGTACCACTGGAGCGCCGCAGCCAAATCAATCGGCACACCACGACCGACGCGATAACTATGGCCTAACTTATATTGGGCATCCACGTGACCTTGATGAGCTGCTTTGTCGTACCATTTGTTGGCTGTGGAGAAGCTCTGGTCTTCGCCAAGTCCGGCCTCATAGCAGTAGCCGAGCCGGTACTGGGAAGCTGCATAGCCTTCCAACGCAGCTCGCCGGAATAATTCACATGCCTGCCGTTCAGATTCAGGCTTCCCAGTCAGCAGAAGTCGGAGTCCCTCCGTATCCCAAGCGACGATTCTTTCCGGCGTGTTGGAGATACGGTTTTTCCAGTGTTCGGCGGGTGATCTCCCGCTCACCGCAGCCCAGACATCCGGGTCTCGCTTCAACAGGACGAGCGCTGGTATGTCCTCCGCTGCAAACGATAAATCGTGAATGCCCAACGGCCTGACCCGGGGGTGTGGGCTGTCGATGTCTTCAACGAGAAAGACATTGGTCCTCGACAAGCTGTATTTTGATCCCTGAACCTCGACGTCGCCATTATTCGGCCAGTACTTTAGGAGGATTTCTTCTCCCCCAAGGGACATCTGGATTTTGGCAGTGTTTCCATTCAGCTCCCATTTAAAATCTGTGCGCTGACTGTTCCAGCCGGCACGTCCTTCGAAGTAGACCAGCATCGTAATCAGTTTCTGGTTGTCGTCCGCTCGATGTGCAAACCACGCAGAAGCGTGCGTGAAAGAGATTGGGAATGCTCCAGCGCCCATCGGACGCGGCCATGATTGGGCTGATTGGGCGAGAGCCGCTGGAACCAGAAAACACGCCAAAGCTACAATTACCGACATTGCAATCTTTACCGTTCGCATCTGCAGTCCTTCAGGAGTGGATAAGGCAAAAACACACCGGAACCTCCAATTCACTGCTAGGGCAGCACTTTACGCCGAAGGGACGTTGAGTTCCAGAGGGCTCCCGCCATACCTTTTGAGAACAGCCTTTCTCATCAGTCAGCCAGGGCAAAAGCTCTGAAGTGACGGATAGGTTAACTTCTGAGTTTCTGAAAAGACAACTGGATCAAGTTTGGTCGGGGCGACAGGATTTGAACCTGTGACCCCCTGCGCCCAAGGCAGGTGCGCTACCAGGCTGCGCTACGCCCCGACTAAATAAAGGAAGGTCGCGCCGAGCAGATGAACAAGAAATGAAAATCCCCGTCCAACTCGGCCCGCTCTTCGATTATAACCGACCCCTTCGTCTGCTCCCTGCTCGTGCCGCCCTCGTCAATAGACCCCGTCCCCATCGCCAGAGGTATAATGCGATGCAGTCATGCAGCCCTTGCAATATGCCCTTGTGGCTTATGTAAAGGCTCCCGTCGGGCAATTCGTGGAGCGCTTGCGCCGGGAACTCCGTTCCACTCTGCCCCATTTACCCGCTCACATTACGATTTTGCCGCCCCGTGTCCTTCAGGGTTCAGAAGAACAAGCCCGCGAGATCGTGGAACAAGTCTGCAGCCAAGCCAGTCCTTTTGAAGTGGTCATGGGAGAAGTGGAGACGTTCGTACCGCAAACTGCCACTGTGTTTATCCGCGTTGCTCATGGCGCCTATCGGATGCGCGAACTTCACGACCAGCTAAACCACGGTCCTTTGCAGTTTCAGGAGCAATTCCCCTACATGCCTCACCTCACCATCGCCAAGTTGAGCAGTGCGACAGAGGCGAAAAGCGCACTACAGCTTGCCCAGGATCGCTGGTCTGAATACAGCGGCAACCGCCGCATTCTCATTGAAGAGCTTACCTTCGTCCGCGAAGGCCAGGGCAGCACATGGGACGACCTGGCGCCCGTCCCTCTCGGCGGTAACCTGGTAGCCAAACCGACGTCATACTGACCTTTTCCTGCCACTCGCAACTACTAGGAATCGCTTGCCCGAAAGCGAACCGCTCCCATTCATGGAAGCTGCCAGAGGTACATGTCCCATTTCCGTGTTGCGGAGAAAGGCCAACCCGATAAAACATTAAGGTCTGGGGGCAGCCAGACGAGCCTGGCCCTTGCCGGTGAGCGGCCCCTGAGCGCACACGACAGGACTGGAAATGCTGCCCTTTGGAGTCTACGGTTCGGGATTTTTGGCAACGGTAATTTCCGCTGGCCTGTCTGATTTCGGCACGCCCGTTTTCTGCTCCCACGATGATGCTGACCGCCTGCTGGGCATGGCCAAAGGCGCCATCCCGTTTCACGAAAAGAACCTGGAAGAAGTAATCCGCAGGAACGTGCGCTGTGGACGCCTGGTTTATTCCAGCGAAATCGAAAAACTCGCGGCACGATCGCAGATTATCTTTCTTGCCGAGGACAGCGCCAAAGGTATCGAGGAAACCGCGTTGCACGTGGCCCGGCTCATGCCCCGAGACACGATCATGGCGGTGGTCACGCCCGTCCCCGTCGGCACCGCAGCCGCTATTGAGAAGCGCTTCAAGGAAGCCGGCCTTTCGGTCACCGTGGTCTCACTGCCGATCTTCCTCACGGATGGCTGCGCCGTCGAAGATTTCAACTGCCCTGACCGCATCATCCTGGGCACTGAATCGCAAGCGGCAGTCAAGGCCCTGAAGCAGATTTTTCGTCCTCTGGTCATGCGCGGTGTTCCAGTGCTGGTTACCAATCATGAGACGGCTGAGCTGGCTCGCCAGGCAGATACGGCATTCCTGGCTACCAAGCTATCTTTTATTAACGAGCTTGCCGCTTTATGTGAGCATGTGGGAGCGGATGCGGTTGATCTGGGCCTGGCGCTGGGTTTGGACAAGCGGATCGGTCCACGCTGTTTGCAAGCCGGATCCGGCATCGGCGGCCCATTCGCAGAAACTGACATGTACTCCCTGAGCCAGTTGGCCGGAGAGCATCACGTTCCCTTGAAGGTGCTGGCAGCGGCGCGCGACGTCAACAGCTCGTTTTCTGACCAGATGGCCAAGAAGATTTGTGACACCTTGGAGAACATCACCGATAAGCAAGTAGCTATGATCGGCCTCGCCTTCAAGCCCAACACCAATTCCGTCGCGGGCTCTTCCTCCATTCGGCTGATCCGGAGTCTCATTGCTAGAGGCGCAAACGTACGCGCCTATGATCCGGTCGCTATGCCCGGCGCAAAAACTGAATTGGACGGCCAGATCAAATATTGCGATTCCGTGTACTCCGCGGTTGAGGGCGCGCACGCCCTGGTGGTGGGGACGGGATGGCCCGAATTTCGCAACCTTGATTTTCAGCGCATCCGGGGCCTGCTCAAGAGGCAGGTAATCGTAGATACCAAAAACCTGCTCGACGGCGCCAAACTGCGCGGCATGGGATTTCGCTACGTCGGCGTCGGCCGCTGAGGGCCGCTTTACCTCGGTTCGAATGCCTGTGGCCGGATACTATCGGGACCACTGCCCACAAGATCAAGAATTGCTTGCATGTTTTCAGGCGCGATTGTGAACGCCCTTTTTGAAGTTGTCGAGCATGTGATCGCAATTGCGCATAGTGAAGGCGACGATTGGCATAGTGGTGGTTTTGTCAGTGCAGCTTGGAAAAATACTTGCGTCGCAGATATAAAGGTTCGGAACGTCGTGGGTCTGTGCCCATTTGTTCGTGACCGCGGTTTTTGGATCATTTCCAAACCTGCAGACTCCGGTTTCGTGCAAACTGGTTCCGGGCCGGTTCGGCTGCTCGTCAGCGCCCCACATCTCTGCGCCCATCGCTTTAAAGAGATCGAGCATTAGCTGCTTTGAGTGTTCCCACATGAGGAGTTCGTTCTGACCCCATTGAAAATGAAACCGAAGCTGGGGAATGCCGAATATGTCTTTCTTCTCCGGATCAATGTCAACATAGTTCGTCGGGCTCGGAAGGGTAGGCGCCTGAATAAGAGAGCCGATCCCAGTAGGGTAGTAACGTTTAATGTCGCGCTTGAATGACGAGCCAAAGCCTTCGATCTGCCCGTAATATCCCGGGAACTCTCCGCAACCGCCTCCGATGTAAACCGAGTAGCCGCGGATAAATTTCTCTTCCCGCGGATTTTTCAAATTCTGCCAACGCGGCATCCAGGCCACGGTGGAATCGGCGATGTTGTCGGGAGTGGCCGGTTGGCCCAACAGGCGCGGCAGGTAGCCATATCCCGGGCTACCGTACAAGTGTTCGCAGAGATTGCGGCCAAGTTGTCCGCTGGAATTTGCAAGTCCTGTGGGCCAATGGCGAGACTTCGAATTTAACATGATGTGTGCCGTCTCAACGCACGAAGCCGCCAGCACGACTACTTTGGCATAGACCTCAACTTCTTTTCGGCTGAGACGATCAATATAGGCGACACCTTTTGCCATGCCGTTCTGGTCTACGATGACTTCGCGCACCAGGGCATGAGTCAGGAGCGTGAGGTTCTTTGTAGCTTCCGCCTCGGGGATTGTGAACCATGTGGGCGAAAAGAAAGCTCCGACGTCGCATCCACGACTGCAGTTCCCGCAGTAATGGCAGGGAGGATGATCATTGTGGGCGACGGTCAATTGGGCGCAGCGATCGGGCAGATAAGGTAACCCGAGTTTTTCAGCGCCCTTCTGAATAATGTAATCAATACAGCGCCAGGGCATCGGCGGCAGATACTCGCCATCAGGATTGCTTGGCCGATTCTGGATGGTGCTGGCCACGCCCATGTATCGTTCGGCTTTTGTGAACCAGGGTGCAATCTCTGCGTAATCCACCGGCCAGTTTTCACCGAATCCATCGAGTTCCGCGGCCTTGAAATCAATGTCACCAAAGCGGGCCGACGAGCGGCCCCAAAAATTGGCCTTGCCGCCGGTTGCCTTGCAGCGCTTCCAGTACCAATCCGTGCCTGGGGCATTGGAATACGCTACATCATGTTCAAACAGGTCTCTGCCATCGCTGTATTCTGACTCCTCCACCGAATAGGGCTCCTGGTGCGCTTTTCCCTTCAGGCGCAAGGGATCGCCGTATCCCCGATACTTCAAGTCGTAAACCTGCCGGTGGTTGCGATAGTCCACTTGTGGGTCGGTGCGCCGACCCGAGTTAACAGCACAGACCTTGAGTCCTGCTTCGCATAGGATCTTCATGGCGGTGCCGCCGCCAGCGCCGGTTCCCACCACAATCACGTCATACATATTGGCGGCCAATAGAAAATCCTCTCAGTGCTTGTTGGTTTGACCGGACGCGGCAGGGATGGAAGGTGGCGGAAGATGTGCATGTTCCGGATCGTCGGGATGGGAACAACCCGGCATCTTACCCCATACTGTCCGAAGCCCCGGATAGCCGAGACTTTGCAATCCAATTTTGGTGGTGTAGTAGCCGACAACCGTGTAGTCGCGCATCATCTGGAAAAAAGCGCGTCCCGCCTCTGTAGTGGGTTTGAATTTCGCTTTGTAAGCAAGCTCCTCCATCAGGCTGTTCTGCTGCTGCGGGGTAATGTCCATGAACTGTCCCCCGAACTCGGATTGGCTTCGGGCGTTTATCCAATCGAGACCAGCAATGAATTTGCTCTGCGCCTCATTGCCTATTTGAATCGCATCATCCGTGGAGCGAATGTCGCGTGAAGCACTCACGGGGACGCGATTGGCCACCATGAAATCAATGAACTCGGCAACCCCCGCTTTTTTGGCGCCGGGATGATCGTCTTCCGGAATAATCATCTCCGCGATATGGTCGATCATCCGGTAGTACTGCGGTGAAAAAAACAGCAGCCGGTACGGAGCTGGAGGCGGCGGTGAAGTTTGCGTGTGAGTATGACCCTCAGGGCAAGCGAATACCCACTTATTAAAGCCAGGGAATGTGGCCGCGACCGCGGCGATCCCGATGTACCGGAGAATCTCCCGGCGTTCCACTCCTTGGCCGCCCAAATTTCCTCACCCGTGAAAACCGTCTTCTGATCGCGGTTTCGTAGGCGGCTTTTTTACATCGCTCCGAATACAGTGTCAAGGCGTAAAATGCGGGCGGCGTTGCTAACCCACACGCATCCAATTTGATGCGGACCGCGAAACATTTCTAAGTACATGAACCTCTACCTCGGCACTTTCGGCCTCGAGCGACGGCCAAGATTCTTCCCGGCGATGATATCCGTAATGGTGCTGGCGTTCGTCGGCACAGCACCTGCGCAGACTTCAAGACGTCTCCTATTCAACGCAAAGAATCTTGACGGGTGGCAACAAGTTGGTCCCGGCTCTTTCATAGTAAAGGACGGCATCATGAAGACCGAGGGTGGAATGGGTATGCTGTGGTACACAAGAGAGAAGATTGCAAATGCCACCCTCCGCGTGGTTTTCAAACTCACCGCTAAGGAATCGGACTCCGGAGTCTTTATCAGGATACCGGAGAAGCCCACTGAGCCATGGATGGCAATCAACCGAGGGTACGAGGTTGAAATTGGCGACTGGCCGGACGACTACTCCTGTACCGGAGTTCTCTACACATTTACAAAAGCACTGGCGCGCTCCATCAACTCTATCGGCAAGTGGAACACGATGGACATAACGCTCGATGGACCGCGTACCGTCGTATATCTCAACGGCGCCAAAGTCACGGATTTCGCTGAGGGACAACCTGTGCCAGCGAAAGCTGCTGGCTCTCATGATCCTGATCGAGGACCGCGACCCGACTCGGGCTTTATCGGAGTACAGAATCATCCCGGACCCGAGGTTTACTTCAAGGAGATTTCGCTCACACCACTGTCGCAGTAATCTACTGAGGCCAGGTTCACTTACTCACTGTTCTAGGTGCGTCCCACCACCATCTCCTTGTCTTTCAGGTTCTACCAGCTTAAGGTAGCGTCGGCTTTGAGTGGACAAGTTGGCGCCGTTCTCCCGATAATCGATAATCGCTCGCAGAAGGAAATCACCGGTGGTGTCCGGGAATTTGAAATCGTTATAAATCGTTTCCTGCCCCAGCGCCGCGATTTTGAACTTTGCCGTTTGACTTGCTACGCGACTGCCACCCTTCGTCTCGAGGTCCAGAGTGAGTGTGCCCTCAATCTGCCGGTCCTTGTCGTTGACCAGCATCACGGGTAGCGTGCGTTGGCTTCGAGCCTCAATTTTTGGTTGCCAAAAGCTTAGGTACACCCCCAAGGGTGCAAATGCATTGCTCATGTAATCGCGGAACTCCGGATGAAGTTCCAGATTTTTTATATCGCGAAAATGGTCTGAAGTGTAACCGGCGGGATCGCTACTGGTGAGATACACAAAATGGAGGACTCCGGCGTATTGGCGGTAGGCGCGCCAGTACTCGGTAAGGCCGGCCAGCAGGTAGGCATTCAGAGCGAGCCTTTGTTCCGCAGACGAGTCCCTTCCGAGAAGGGCCGGGTAAAGATTTTTTGTAAGCTCGGTGGGCGCACCGTCGCGGTTCAACCAAAGCCAGCCGTATTCATTCAGTATGAGAGCATGTCCCGTCTGTGCGCCAGGAGAGATCCCACCCGGACTTTCAAGCGCTGTCATGCTGAACTCAGGACCGCCGCTTGCCATCGTCTGAAATTCGTATGGATGGTCCTCAACCGGATCGTCAGCGCCCTGCGGAGGGTTGTAACTGTTTTCCCAAGGCCGGCTTGAAAGGTCGAGGCCACGAACCGCCGGAATGATCTTCTCTCCGAAGTCCGGGTCCCAGGTTTCATTGTTTGCATCCCAAACCACAACGCTGGGATGATTCCAGTTATCGCGCAGCCATTCGCTGTACTCTGGGATCATCTCTTCAGTGTTGAAATGCACTTGGTTCTCGGGGCCATGCCAATCATGCCCAGTCCACACGAAGTATTCGTTCTGGATGAGTAGTCCTGCTTCGTCAGCGATGTCGAGCCATTGATCGGGGACGGGGCCAATGCAGAACCGAAAACTGTTCCAGTGCATCTGGCGCGGAATTTCGACAAGCAGTTTCCGCACCCAGGCCTCGTCCCACGGCAGCGTGCCTGATAGAGGGTCTTCGAAGAATCGGTGAAGAGTAATGTTTGATCCGCGCATGAAATAGGGGCGGCCGTTGAGATATGCCCTTTTAGTGGCTGTGTCGAAGCGAAACTCACGCATGCCGAAACGGGTGGTTGCACTATCGCCTCCGGTACCCGTTTCAAGCACATACAAGTTGGGCGATTCCGGGGACCACAGGCGTGCTCCGGGTAACCGCATGGTCTGAAGAACTATTTTGCTTTCGCCAGGAGCGAGAGTAATGTGCTTCGGGCTGGAACTCGCCACCGTGGTGCTTATCTTCCAGGCATGCACGCGCTGTGTCAGATCAAACGACGTCGGATGCTTTGCCAAGTTGTGCAGAGATGTCTGTACAACGATTGAGCTGTCTGCAACCTTCGGCGCCACCTGGACGTTTTCAATGGATGGATTGTCGTTAAGCGCTAGAAAAACGATGTCGTAGATGCCCGGAGTCCAGCGGATCTTTTCAAAGTCAGTGCCGGCGGAAACTGTGGGGGGCAGGACCCCAGGATGTGCTCCAACGCGAACTATTAATTCGTTACTACCGCGACGGATCGCCCTGCTGACGTCCAACGTTGCCCTCGTGAAGCAAGGTAGGTGATCGCCAATCTTGATGCCATTGAGCCAAATCGCAGTTCCGAACTGCGCCTTGTTAATGTGGAGAATGGCCACGCTTCGGATTGCGGAGAGTTCAAAGGTGCGGCGATACCAAAACCAGTTGCGTTCCTGTCGGGATACGCCGGCATTAGTGACGATGGCGCTCTCAGGAAGTTTGCCATTGCTGACCCGGTTCTGAATCAGCAACCGGCTGTCGAACTGGTCCACCTTTGGGAAGCCAGGCTGCGCAGAATGTGCGAGTCCCGGCACCGGCGCCTGGTGATTCCATAGGGACGGAATCGCATCAGCTTCTTTCGAATCCGCAATATCCCAAGTGCCGTCGAGTGAAATTGTAGTTCTCTCGGCGGCGCTCAAGCAGACTGGCATCGCGGCCGAGACCGCCAGCACAACCATCCACTTGAGAACGCGACCGGGGTGCATCCCTCGAGCCACAGGGTTTGAACCTGGAGAATCAGGCGTTGGCATTGCCGGGGGAGCACGAGGGGCGCGGCCTGGGCGCCCCTCGAAATTTATTCGCATTTCCACAACCGCATTTTGATTCTGCCACTATCGTCCGACTTCGCCTCCAAGAAAGAACAATGGCCCTCACTGCAAAGTGACAAGCACTCGAATGACTCCGGTTCCTGAGCGCAACGGGTCGAGGGCCTTTCCGACCGTCGCACCGGTCATGTGTTTCCGGTTGCTTCCTCTCATGGCGTAGCCGGGAAGAGGAGAGGTCACTAATAGATCCCCAACTAAGATCGAGCCATTCTGGGCTGTCACCTTGGTGGGCACGATGCCCGTAATCGCAACCGGCACATCGTCTGGATCTACGCGAGTTACACCTCCCTTTTCGGCGCCTAACACCGCGGGTCGGGTGGAGTAGACACCGATGATGCGGCGCGAATACTTCTCGTTGGTCTTCTCCACGCCCGTGCCGTCATTGGTCATGACGAGCACATCGCCCGGCTCGTACAATTTACGGGCGCCACGCGCGGGCAGTGCCTCCGCGAAGTCCGAACCGCTATGGAAGGTCCCGTTACTGTCGATGTGACACTTTTGCGTCAAGTCGGGACGGTGGCATTTCAAGAAGTCCGCCGTTGATGTGCTTGGTAGTACAAGCTTCACCACAGGATTAGTGTTGGTGTTGACAGTGTGTCCCAACCAAGCGACTTCGCCGTTAGCCCCGGAATTATGGACCTCGAGCGCGGCTAGCGTTGATGAAGACGCCGGTAAGGCATCTTTGATGAAAACGGCGGCGTTGTTGGCGCCGGTGGTGTTGGTCTGGAGCTTGCCGTTGGCTGCGACGCTGAAGGTTTCAACCGGAGTATTTAGGGAATCGTGAGTTCTCCCGCTTAAGAGCTTGCCTGCCAGGACGCCGTTGTTTTCGAATACTCCCGCCACAGCACCGCCACTCCCGCTACTTCGCGCATACATCCCGATGCCGTTCGGACTGTGGGTCGAGTCCGCCAGTACTGCAGTTGGGGCAGCTGGAAAGCTTGGGCCGAAGAAGCCTATCATTCCGAGAACGCCGATGCCGCCACTGGTGAGGTTGGAGCAGCAGCCCCCAAGGCCTACGACACCGATGCCAGTGGTGTTCGTGTCCGTTCCTTGGACACCCACACCGCCGCTCGCAGCGTTATTTGATCCATAGACTCCAAATCCACCCGGAACCGATGCCAACCCTTGTACCCCAAAAGTGCTACCGTTTGACGTGGTGCTGGTCGCTTGCCCGAATACTCCGCTGCCAGAGTCAGTCATGCCTGATACTCCGGTAGAAGCCCCGGTGCCCTGCAAGGTTCCACCGGTGAGATTCCCACCGCCGTCCACGGTAAGCTTCTCGACACCGTTGTTCCGCAGGCTAAGAATTTTGCCACCCGCCAGATTGTCGAATCGCCCGGCCGTGCCGTTTGCGCTGAAAACCGTCCCGTACACCCCAGTCGGCGTGCCCGTGGTCGAACGGCCTTCTCCTAAGAGCGCAACCCCGCTGGCACCAAAGGCGCTCCCATGGATACCCACCCCTGCGCTTCCCGTCGCCACTCCCCGAATGCCGCGGCCGTTCGGCCCCACGGCGTCCCCCCTGAGCCCGTAGCTCAGCCCAGCGCTGGTGGAGGTGGCTTTCCCATATACTCCGATCCCGGTGGCGCTGCCGGTCTGGCTGACGATGCCATTGTTCGCAGGAGCGCTGGCGCTGATCGCCACCCCGGTGCCCAGTTGTGTGACAGAAACGACTTGGTCGGCCGTAGTCGCCGAGAAGTCGGTCGCGCCCGCTGGGGTTGCGGCGGTTGGAGAAGAAGACTTTGTGGGTGATTTCGTGCCACTGGCCTGCTTCATCTGGGCACGCACCTGAGTCCGCACCTGCTCGTTGAGCTGTTTGGACAACACAAATTCGGAGACCGACTTCCCAGCCAGCTTCTCGGCTTCATGGGCTTTCAATGCATAGGGCACGCTGACCAGCAATACTCTGGGCTGCTCCGGCTGCCCTTCCACCTGCACCCCCAACCAGCGAGCTTCACCCGAGGTAAACAGATCCAGCGGGAGTCCCTCCAGCTTGCTGGCGCCCAGCATCACGCTGTAGTGGCCGCCAGGACCTAAACGTGCATTCTGCGTTTCCATCCACAGTGCTGCTCCGCCCTGCTGCTGCTTGTATAGAGAAAAAGTAATTCCGACAACTCCTTTGTCAGCGCTATCAATCACCGCCCCGGAATACCTCATTAGCCGAGGAACGCTGACCACGATTGCTTTTGGTGGTTGCTGAGCGAGGACTGATGTGGTGCAGCACAGAAGTAGGGACAGGCAGATGGTGATACGCGTCACGTGACACCTCCTCAGGTGCTGTGAAAAATGAATCTCAGGTCTACAAGACGAAACTGGCAGGATCTTCAACCAGCGCGAACCAGCGCGGGCCTCAGGACCCCGATAGTGCGCGGCATTCTGCGTAGTTCGGAACGCCTTGTCAAGATGCAAGTTTTTGCAACTTCAATGAAGGAATATCGCCTGCGGAAACTTGAGCGGAATTAACGTGCGAGCATCCTCGTGGGGAGGGGAAGAAAATATGGCAACAATGCTAAGGCCTGATCGTCCGGTGTCTAATAGGGTAGTCTCAACAATATGCTTCGATACGCAGCATTGATTCTTGCAGTTATCGTTGCTGTTTCTGGTCCAGCATTTCCCAGCGATTCTGGCATCCGTCAGATTGAAATCAAATCTTCTTGGGGCGGCTTGGGCAGACCGCAGAATACAGAGTTGGTGGTCCGTCACGACAACGGCGAGTACCGCCTCGGGAGTAGGAGAATTGACCGGGCTAACGTGGAATCGTTGTTAGCCTCGGTCCGGCAGCCACCGCAGATGAAGCCTGCGCTCCAAAATCTCGGAATGACTGACGAATGGTTGACGAACGCCGCAGACAAGCTGGAAAAAGATGCCGAGCGTAACGATGGCGGCGACTCAGCGCTTTACAAGTTGGGTCACGGGAGCGCTGACCAAAAAGGATTGTTTCGACGCTCCTATACCGATCCGAATTTCATGGCCAAGGTTCTGCCGCAGATATTCCGCTGTTGTCACACTGACGATTACCCGGGTGTGAGGGTCACCATCCTCTATGACGATGGGAGCCGGACGGTCATTTCCTCGCACTCTCAGAGCGAGTTCATGTTGCCTTGGAAAGTGGAAGACGGAGACGCGACTGTAGAAACATTCAACAAGAACATCTCGGTGGCTCTAGCCGCAATCATGCCCAAGAAAGCGACCAATCGTGTGCGTATCTCCGGCCAAGGGTTGGACCTCGCGCTCGCGTGGGTCGTCATGGATGCCATTGAGGGTGATTGGAACCTTTCTAACGTCAAAGCGCACGCGAACAAAGCACTTGTGAAGATCGGTAATGTCTACAAAATCCTCAGCGCAGACATCAACCCATACCACGATGTGACGTTTGGCATTTACGTTAAGGACGGTAAAGGCGAAGGAGAGGAAGACCTCCACCTCGAACTGAGGCGATCTGACTTTCCACAGGAGTTTGCAGTTACAGCGCTACTCCTCTACAGAGACGGGACAGTATTGGGGGTTGATGAGTTCTTGCAGGATGCATCCCGGTATGAGGACCTAGCATTGTCGGTTCCGTGGCTTTCAAAGTTGCGGGAAAAATATCCGAAGTGGGGAACGTCGCTGCTTTGGGTTCACGACAAATCTCTCAGCGATAAGGCACTTCAAAACTTTGCTGCTGACATGCACTCACTTGGGAAGGATGCGCTGGTAAACGAAGTACGGCAGGTGCAATCGCAGGTGGCAGTTCTGAATGTCAGTTACGGCGATTGGTGGTTGGTCCTGCCAGATCGGCGCATGATTCTGTGGCGCTACGAGTCAGTCATGGGCCTCCTAGGATGGAAGAAGTCCGATTTCTCTGCTCACGAGTGCACCGACTACCAAGCCAACAACGGCGGATGCGTGGGGGCGCTCATCTCACCCGATGGTGACCTTGTTAAGTGAGGCGAACTGATCCACTCACGCGATAGTTAGTGAAAAACCACGATTAAAATCGGGGAATCAAGGCCTAGCGCATTGCAGGGAACTCATTTCACCTAGGTAGCCTTCTTTATCTGGGGTTCCAAAGTAGCGATAAACGAAACCCTTATTGAAGACGCCAACGACACGCGACGGGCTTTGACCAAGCATCACGCGCCAAACTATAGCTCGCACTTTCGGTCCTGTTCTCTGACGGTTTGCTCTACTCCAAAAACTCCGGTTTTTTGAACACCACTAAACCATCACTATTCACCGTCTTACAGGAACTCGGCACTGAAAATGGATTTTGTTGGCGTCCCCGACGGGATTTGAACCCGTGTTACCGCCGTGAAAGGGCGATGTCCTAGGCCGGGCTAGACGACGGGGACGAGCAGGGCGGGACCGTTCTACTGGAACCTTCCGATGGTAACAGCGCCCCAAATGGAGTGTCAAAACTGTCTCCTAAAGCGCACGGCATGATCATCTCTCGACTGCGGCCCGCAACCGCCCAGAAGAGTTTAGAATTGGAGAGTTGTTCGGCTTTTTTGCGCCGTGAAAGTGCAGTGGCACAAAAGAGAATGGCCGTGGCAGACACCCTCAATCTCAATCTCTGGTACCCGAGCTTCTCGCTCGAGGAGATGATGCCGCGCGCTCTCTCCGTTATGCGGCAATTCCATTTCTCGGCCGAGCGTCCCGGAATCACTTACTTGTCTGTTCATCCTTTCTCCTGGAACGAGCCGACGATTCTCGAGCAACGGTTTTCGCCCGGTGTAGATCCGCAAGCGGCAGTTGAGCTTGCATCCGATCTGCTGCATGACGATTACGCCTACATGTTTGAGGCGTTTTGGGATTTGTGGTTGCTCGACGAAACCACGCAGGATTGGACAGTGAAACCGCAGCAAGTGAAATTCATCGTGCACGGCTCCGAGTTTGAAGAGGGGACGTACAAAGATGACGGGCACATACAAGTAGATTTCGGGATTGATTCGCCCTTTTTACAAGAAGACGTCAAGCTGACGCCGTTCAACGAAGCTCGCGTCCGCGCCAACGTTCAGAAGCTGGTGGAATTCACCAACAAAATCGAGAAGAACGCCGGGATCAGCGGTCGCGTGCTTTGGTCAGAGTCAGAAGAGAATTTGGCGCAGAAGCTGGTCGCTCGCCTGCAGAAAGTGCAATAACCAACTGCAATCAACCACAGAGAGCACAGAGGAACACAGAGATCTTCAAATTACTTAGTGGAGCTCTCATTCTCAGACTAGAAAGTCCTTCACCGTGACCTCTGTCCTCTGTGGACAGAAAGGCTCACGAAGTTCTTGTGCCCTTTGCGGTGCGTTCTTAAACCACAGAGAGCACAGAGGAACACAGAGATTTTTACATTGCTTAGTGGAGCTCTCATTCTCAGAGTAGAAAGTCCTTCTCCGTGACCTCTGTGTCCTCTGTGGTTAAAATGAGCTATTTAGTCCTTCCCGCTTCCCCCTTCAACTGCTCACCCGCAGCCGCTTGCGCCGCCGCCAAACGCGCCGTCAGCACGCGAAAAGGTGAACACGAAACATAGTTGAGCCCCACCTGATGACAGAACTCCACCGAAGAAGGGTCCCCGCCATGTTCGCCGCAGATGCCGACTTTCAGGTTGGGACGCCCCTTGCGCCCGCGCTCCGTTCCCATGCGGACCAGCTGTCCCACGCCTTCGCGGTCGAGTGCGGCAAACGGATCCTGCTTGAGAATCCCCTCCGCCAGATACGCAGGCAGGAATTTGTTGATGTCATCACGTGAGAAGCCGAAGGTTGTCTGCGTGAGATCGTTGGTGCCGAACGAGAAAAACTGCGCTTCTTTCGCGATCTCTTCCGCAACCAGCGCCGCGCGCGGCAGTTCGATCATAGTGCCGACCAGGTATTCGACCCGCCTTTCTTTTTCCGCGAACACCTCTTCGGCCACCCGCACCACGATCTCCTTTTGGTTTGCCATTTCTTTGAGCGTGCCAACTAGCGGAATCATGACCTCTGGATAAACCTTCACGCCCTCCTTCGATACAGCGACTGCGGCCTCGAAGATGGCGCGGGCCTGCATCTCCGTGATTTCCGGATAAGTAATTCCCAATCTGCATCCCCGATGCCCTAGCATGGGATTGAACTCGTGCAACTCCTCCACCCGGCGCAGCATAGTGCGAAGTTCGCGCAGCTTGGAGGAACGAGGCTTGGTCGCCTCCAGCACCGCAATTTCCACCATCAGGTCTTCGCGCCGCGGCAGAAACTCGTGGAGCGGCGGATCGAGCGTACGGATGGTCACCGGAAATCCATCCATGGCGCGAAAGACGCCGATAAAGTCAGAACGCTGCATGGGCAGCAGCTTTCGCAAGGCCATGCGGCGGTCTTTTTCGTTGTTCGCCATGATCATGGCCCGGATGTGGGGAATGCGGTCCTCGGCGAAGAACATGTGCTCGGTGCGGCACAGCCCAATTCCTTCAGCGCCGAAGGCCCGCGCCTGGATGGCGTCGCGCGGAATGTCCGCGTTCGCGCGTACGCCCAGCTTGCGGAACGGTTCCGCCCAGCCCATCAGCTTCATCAGCTCGGGATCATCGGGCTTGGCCTCCACCGTATTCAGCTTGCCCTTGATAACCCGTCCGGTAGTGCCGTCGAGAGAGATCCAGTCGCCATCTTTCAGCACTTGGCCTTTCACCCGCATCTCGTGCGCTTTCTCGTCCACTTCGATATCGCCCGCGCCAGCCACGCAGCACTTGCCCATGCCTCGAGTGACCACCGCAGCGTGGCTAGTCATGCCACCGCGCGAGGTTAGAATCCCGGCGGCCACTTCCATGCCGTGAATATCTTCCGGAGTGGTTTCAGCGCGCACCAGGATCACCGGCGTCTTCTTGTCCTTGCTGGTTTTTTCTACGGCTTCATCGGCCGTGAACACAATCTGACCTACAGCCGCACCCGGCGACGCCGGCAGGCCCGTAGCCAATACTTCGATCTTTACATTCTTCTCATCCAAACGCGGTACCAGAAAATCGTAAAGTTGGTTGGGCTCCACGCGGAAAATCGCTTCTTCCTTGCTGATCAACCCCTCTTCCACCATCTGTATGGCCACGCGGACCGCTGCCCGTCCGGTGCGCTTTCCGTTGCGGGTTTGCAGCATGTACAGGCGGCCTTCCTGGATCGTAAACTCGAAATCCTGCAGGTCGCGATAGTGCTTCTCCAGCCGTGTAGTGATGTCGCGGAGTTGGCTGTACACATTCGGCATGACCTTGTTCAGTTCGGAAATGGGGACGGGTGTGCGTATGCCAGCCACTACGTCCTCACCCTGCGCATTCATCAGGAACTCACCGTAGAATTCCTTGACTCCGGTTGCCGGATTGCGGGTGAAGCCCACGCCCGTACCGCTGGTCTCGCCCAGGTTGCCGAACACCATCGCCTGAACGTTTACCGCCGTCCCCAGATCATCGGAAATATTGTTAATGCGACGGTAGTGCTTGGCGCGATCGTTGTTCCAGGAGCGGAATACGGCATCGCGCGCCGCCACTAGCTGCTCATGTGGGTCCTGCGGAAAGTCGCGCTTGGCGTGTTTCTTCACCACATTCTTGTAGTCTTCAATCACTTCCTGCAATGCGCGCGCATCCAGATCGGTATCGAGCTTGGCTTTCTTTTGCTTCTTTTTTGCGTCGAAAACCTCATCGAATGCGGGCTTGGGAATCTCCAGTACCACGTTGCCGAACATCTGAATCAGCCGGCGATACGAATCGTACGCAAAACGGGGATTATTGCTGCGCCGCGCCAAGGCTTCCACACTCTCATCGTTCAGGCCGAGGTTCAGGATGGTATCCATCATCCCTGGCATGGAAAACTTTGCGCCCGAGCGAACGCTTACCAGCAGCGGGTTTTCACCCGTTCCCAGCTTCTGGCCCTGTAGCTTCTCCAGACGCGCAAGGGCCTCTTGCATCTGTCTCTCGATTTCGGCAGACACTTTCGCTGTTCGCATGTATTCCCGGCAAGCTTCAGTCTGGATAGTGAAACCCGGGGGGACCGGCAGCCCGGCATTGGTCATCTCCGCTAATCCGGCGCCCTTGCCGCCGAGGTCGTCCTTCATTTTCCCATTGCCGTCAGCTTTGCCACCTCCAAAGAAATACACGTACTTGGTGGCTGGTGCCTTCATCTCCATTACGCCCTTATCTAATTCGGTAATTGTCTGAGTGCTCATATTTTCCTTTTCTCAAGTTAAGAACTTTTGCTCTCGGTCACGATCTCTGAAAAATCAGCGATTGTTGAAAATTCCTTTAGAAGGGTCTGCAGTAGCGCGAGACGATTGGCGCGGAGGCGCTCGTCTTCTACCATCACCATGACCTTATCGAAAAACGTATCTACCGCGGGCCTGAGTCGGGAAATCTCGATCAGCGCCTGCGCATAGTTCCCCTCGGCACGCAATTTGCGGACCGATTCGGCCGTTCGCGGCAGCAACTCGGCCAGATTGACCTCTGCCGGTTCCTGTAGTGACCCGGCGTGGAAACTCCCAGCCGGTGCGCTGCCGGCCTCGTGGGCCTGCCGAAGAATATTCTTCATTCGCTTAAAGGCCACGGAAATGGACGCGAAATCGGGTGAGGACCTCACGACGGTGACTGCTTCCGCGCGTGCCACCGCATCTACCACGTCGTCGAAGCCGGCCGCCAGCACGGCATTCACCACGTCGTACGCAAAGCCTCGGGCGTCGCGCATATAGAACTCCAGGCGTTCGCGAAAGAAACCTCGTACTGAGCCGGCGAAATCGGCGTTCGTGAATTTCTTCTCCGCTGGCCCCTGGCTATACCCTGCCCGGGCATCTGCCATTAAATCGCTCAGGCTCATGGCAAGTTTCTTCTCGGCAATGGTCTTTACGATTCCATTGGCCTGACGTCTTAGCGCGAAGGGATCTTTCGAGCCCGTCGGTTGCAACCCCAGTGCAAACATTCCGGCAATGCTGTCGGCTTTGTCTGCAATCGAGAGTACCGCTCCCTCAAGAGTCCGCGGGACCGAGTCTTCCATCGAAACCGGTTTGTAATGTTCGTAGATGGCATCGGCGATTAACTGACGGACGTCCTCTGCCATGTCGTGATCGAGAGTCTGCACTCGCGCGTACAGTCCTCCGACAATACCTTGCAGTTCGGTGAACTCTTTCACTAGTTCGGTAGTGAGATCGGCCTTGGCCAGCAATGCAGCTTTATGGAGAACTCCGGGACGAATTGGAACTCCCGCATCCTTGAGCACTCCTGAAACGTGGCTCGCCAGGCGCTGCGTTCGAATGGTTTTGTCGTAGTAACTGCCCAGGTCCTTCTGGAAAGTCACCTGTTTGAGCATGGGAACGCGCTCGCGCAACGGAATTTTCTGATCAGTCTGCCAGAAGAAGCGGGCATCATTGAAGCGGGCGCGCAGCACGCGCTCGTGCCCATGCCGAATGACGTCGGCTGACTCGGCGCCGGTATTCAGGACGGCCAGGAAATGCGGCAGGAGCCTGACGCTGGAATCTTCCACTGCAAAGTATTTCTGGTGGTCGCGCATCACCGTGACCAGCACTTCCTCAGGCAAGTCCAGAAATTCTGGATCAAATCCGCCCACAATCACTGAAGGCCACTCGGTAAGATTGACCACCGTATCGAGTAAATCTTTGTCCTCCCGCCAACGGGCGCCGGTAACGGTGCGTGTCGCGGCGTCCAGAGCCTTGCGAATGCGGTGCTCTCGAGTCTCACGCTTGGCCACAACTGCGACGTTTTCGAGGGACGGCTCATAGTCCGCCGGCCTGCGTATGCGCACGGCCTTGCCCAGCGTTCTATGCCCGCGAGATTCCGATCCCGCACGGATTCCAGCGAATTCGAGCGGCACCACCTGCTCGTCAAGCATCGCGACCAGCCATCGCACCGGCCGGATGAATCGCTCGCCCTTGGAGCGCCAGTACATGCTCTTGGGCCAATAAATCGAGCTGATCTCTTTCGGCAGAAGTTCGGCCAAAATCTCGTCAGCCCGGCGGCCTTTCTTGCGGACAACGGCCGTGAGGTACTCGCCTTTCGGTGTATTGACCCGGTCGATTTTCGAAAGATCCAGATCAACTTTTTTGGCAAAGGCGTGTGCCGCGGGAGTTGGCTGTCCGTTGTTAAAGGCAACTTTCACCGCTGGCCCGGTGACCTGCTCTTCGGTGTCGGGCTGCTGACTGGGTATCCCCGGGGCTAGTATCGCAAGCCGCCGCGGAGTATCAAAACTCACGATAGCGCCACCAGATTGAAGCTGCTCCCGCTGAAGCAGCTTTTGCACACGCTCGCGCAGCTCCAGCGACGCGGCATCAATCATCCGCGCCGGAATCTCTTCGCATCCGATCTCGAGCAGAAAATCAGGCAAATTGCTTCGCTTTCTTTCGATCAGACTTTGTCTTTTTTTCCGGCTCCGCCTCTGCCGGCACTTCAGCAGGCGTCCGCTGCTGATCGATCCACGCTTGCGCAATACCCACCGCGAGCGCTCGAATGCGCGCGATCACACCCACCCGCTCGGTCACCGAAATTGCTCCTCGCGCGTCGAGAACATTAAACAAATGCGAACACTTCAGACACAATTCATATGCCGGCAGCACCGGAAAACGCGTGTGGTCCTTTTTCTCATCTTCATCCCCTGCACGTTTTCCGTCGGAACCCTTGTCTACTTCCGCTTTGAAGTCAGCATACGCGTCCAGCAGCGCGCGACATTCAGCTTCATCGAGGCGCAGGTGTTGCCAGGTTTTCTCCACATCGGCCAACTCAAAGTTGTAGACCGAGAATTGCACTTCTTCAGCCAGCCGAACATCGCCATAGGTCACTACACCACCGCTCTGCTCTCGTGCCCACACGATGTCATAAACGCTGTCCACATCCTGAAGGAAGGCGGCAAGGCGTTCCAGCCCATAGGTTAATTCGGCAGAAATGGGCTCTAAGTCCACTCCCCCACACTGTTGAAAATAGGTGAACTGCGTGACTTCCAAGCCGTCGAGCATTACCTGCCAGCCGATCCCCCACGCTCCCAGGGTCGGCGATTCCCAATTGTCCTCTTCGAACTTGATGTCATGCTGTCGCAAATCAATCCCGATTGCCGCCAGCGATTCCAAATAAAGGTCCTGCACATTTTCCGGAGGCGGCTTCAAGATGACTTGCAACTGCGTGTGCTTGTACAGCCGATTGGGATTCTCACCATAGCGCCCATCCGCCGGCCTTCGCGAGGGCTGCACATAGGCAACTCTGTAGGGTTGTGGCCCGAGCACCCGCAGGAAAGTTTCCGGCGCCATGGTGCCTGCGCCCACTTCCAGATCGTACGGCTGCTGCAGCACGCATCCGCGCTCGGCCCAGAAGCTCTGCAGCCGCAGGATCAATTCCTGATACGTCGGCGGATTCTTAGCCGTTGCGCTCATGACTGTCAGGGATATAACTATTTAGATCTTGTGCAGCATTCCAGCCGTTACCAGCTTCTTCTCGATGTGCCGCTCGAGCGTCTGCACCAGAAATCTACGCAGGTCTGCTGCACGTGCCTTGGGCCACTCCAGAGCGGCAAAACGATCAAGGGGCGCGTGAAACATCTCACCCGCAAGCGCCCGGGACTCGGCCGAAATCTCCGACGACGCCAGTCGCTTATCAGAGGCACACATTAGACCGTCGGTCAGCGCATGAAAGTACGCGCGGCCACCATTCAGCGCCGAGCCACAAACCATACACTCGCCTAACTCTGGCAAAAAGCCCACCAGCCGCGCAATCCACAGCTCAAAATAGGTCAGTGGCATCCAGATGCGGTCATTACGCAACTGCTCCAATGCCGCCAAAGCCAGCCTGAAAATCGCGTCATTGGCTTCGCGGTCGGGCAAGAGTTCGTCCAGTAACTCGGCCACGTGCGCCAAAGCCACCGCGCGCGCATAGCTCACCTGATCTGCCAGGGGAGACTGCAATACTTCGCATGAATCAATACGCGCCAGCTCCTGGCGCTCCCGGTCCTCGTAATAAACCCGTACCCAGGTGAGCGGCTCCAGTGCTCCACCAAACCGCCGCTTCGACTTCTTGGCAGATCGGGCGACCCCCCGAACCTTACCTTCCGCCCGGGTGAAAAACGTCACCAGCAGGTCCGCTTCTCGCAGCGGGTACGTGCGTAGAACAATGGCCTCGGAGTCCTTCAGCGGCATGGAAAAGTACCGCTCCCGGCGCGTTTCCTGGCGCCCGTATGCTGACGCTGTGTAATGACCTGAAATTTCATTCTAACTGGAGCGATGGTGGATGGGAAGGCATGAAGGTCGAATTCACGACCCTGGTTGTCATTCGGCAGAACCAGAAAAAACGACGGCGCACACCCGCGCTTTAATAAGCACGAAATGTGCGCCGAATCTGGTTTGCGCAGGACTAAGCTGGCGTGCGGCCGTAGTATGCGGCGTTGCGCTCCGTGAACGCTTTCCACTTTTCCGGCAGGTCATCCAAGGCGAAGATCGCCGACACCGGGCACACTGGAACACAGGCGCCGCAATCAATGCACTCCACCGGGTCAATGTAGAGCATCTCCTCGCTCGCGTACGCCGGTTCATCCTTTTTCGGATGGATGCAGTCCACGGGGCAAGCGTCCACGCAAGCGGTGTCCTTGGTTCCGATGCACGGTTCTGCGATTACATAGGCCATGAGCTTTGTGTCTCCCTTTAGGACGGTGCAATAGGGCTCGCTAAACCCCTTATTTTAGCAAGAATGCCACGCCTGATGTATAGCGAAAAGGCTATTCTGCGGCCCCATGCAGCGCATGGCTAAATTTCTGCGTTCAGCAGCAATGGGGGTCGCGTTAGCACGCGTTCTTGCGCCTGGGTGACAGGGCCTACGCCGGCACCAACTCCCGCTGCTCGCTGGGCTGATATTCCGTAATAAAACCGGCCACCGCGCTCGCTGCGACCGTCAGAGGGCTCGCGAGATACATCTGCCCCGGGCCGCTGCGCCCCGGGAAGTTCCGGTTCTGCGCGCTGATCACGATCTGGTCGGGGCGAGTAGAAACCCCCGGTCCGGCGTTGATACAGGCTCCGCAACTGGGCTCAATCACAATCGCTCCCGCCCGCTTGAAGACGTCTAAATAGCCCTTGCGAATGCAATAATCTCGCGTCTCCTGCGATCCAAACTGAATATAGAACCTGCAGCTGCCCGCCACGCGCTTGCCTTGCTTGAGCGCGTCGGCGAGCACGCGAGCATACATATCCATGTCTTCATTCTTGCCGGCAGTGCACGTGCCGCCGTAGGCGATCTCAACCGGCACCGGCGTATTTAGGTCGCGGATGAATTTGCCGTTTCCCGGATCCCCAGGCGTGGCCACCATGGGGAAAATCTGGTCCGCATCCAGTTCGATGACCTGGGCATACTGCGCACCCGGATCGCTGTTCAGTCCTTCGATTAGCTGTTGCGCTTTATTGCGATCCATTCCTCGGCGCTCCACCAGGAAATCGACTACCTTGTTGTCAGGCGCCACAATGCCGGTAAATCCACCGATCTCGGCCGCCATATTCGTCATGGTGGCGCGCTCGTCCACGCTGAGCTCTTCAATGGCCTCGCCGGCATACTCCATGACTTTGGCCAACGCCTTGCCGCTGCGAACGTAATCGAGCGCCAGCAATTGCAGGATGAAGTCTTTGGCCGTCACGTTGGGGCGGCGCTTCCCGCGGATGACTACCTTTACGCTCTCCGGCACCTTCACTCGTACATCTTTGGTGATCCAGGAATTGAATACATCCGTGGTGCCGATGCCGAACGCAACGCAGCCCATCGCGCCCACGTGGGGCGTATGCGAATCCGAGCCGACATTCAACTGCCCCGGCAGCGCGTAGCTCTCCAGAACCAGCGAGTGGCAAATGCCCTCCGAACCTTTGCGATCGCGCAATTCGCCGTGCAACTTGATGCCACGCGACTTGGCGAAATCTTCCTGCTTGAGCTTCAGTTGGGTAGCAAGATCAAGCAGCCCCATCTTGCGCTTCTCTTCGGAGAGCACTTCGTCGAGAAACGTCAGGTGATCGCGGAAAAAAAGCACGCTGCCAGCATCGTTGACCGGCGCATCTTTGCCGACGAAATGCTCAAAAAAGATAGAAGCCATGGGCGTGACGTACTCGTGGCTGAAGCGTAGATCAGTACGCGCGAAACCCGCATCTCCGGGCTTGACTGCGGGCACGCCTATTTTGTCTCCGCCGGCGATCATGTGCCGAGCAAAGATCTTTTCTGCCACGGTCATCGGCCGAGCCTTGGTTTCAATCGGCGGTAAAAAAACCTTGCCCTGCATGCGCGCCACGTTAAATGGGAACAGGCCGCCGTGCTCGATGATTTGCCGCGTGATCTCATCTTCGCCCTGCGTGAACTCGGACAGCGGAATCTCCTCACCCGCGCGGATCTTGTCAATCAGCCCGAAATTCGTGGATGTGAGCACGCCCAGGTTTTGGCAATTCTGCTTGTAAATGCGCTCGATATTTTCCGCGATCACCAGCTGAATGCCGGCGCTTCGCTCCGCGTATGGCGACTGCTCCCGGCTGGAGCCCTTCCCGCGCCGCTTCCCGCTCACCGCGGCCACGAAGCCGCCCTTTTTTACGTCGCCGCGTTTGATCGGCAGCTCGCTGCCGCATTTCAACCCGGTATAGGGAAACTCCCCCAAAGTTTCGTCAAAGAAAAAGCAGATGTGTGCCGGGGTGATCTCGTCGGTCGAAATGTCGTCCCGAAGCTTGGGATTGTTGGCTGGATTTTTCGTGTCCCAGGGCAGGTCTTCGCCCGCGAGCTGGCGCTTGATCAGTTCCGGGTCTTCGGTGAGGAAAAGAATCCGGCCCCGCAAGCGGACCCGATCAGGCCGTTTTTCAATCTTTCGATCCAGAAGCGACGCAGTCATAACTTCATCTCAGCGGGAGCCGTACCAGCCGCCCGCCCCTATTTGGATGCGGGCAGCAATACACATATTCTACGCCCGTCCAAGAAGGCCTCCGCCCAGGCGCCTTGGTCGCGCTTCGCGGGCGTCTGCTGGCCGATTTGCGCCTTTTCATTGACCGTTTCCCGCGGTCAGCCTAACATTTCCGCCAGTGGCTACTCCCTTCCAGCCTCTCGGCCAGACGGTTTCGCACTATCGCATCCTCCGCAAAATCGGGGGTGGTGGCATGGGAGTTGTGTATGAGGCGGAGGACCTCCGCCTGGGTCGGCACGTTGCGCTCAAATTTCTCCCCGAGGAACTCGCCCAGGACACGCAGTCGCTGGAGCGCTTCGAACGGGAAGCTCGCGCGGCTTCGGCGCTGGATCACCCGAACATCTGCACCGTCCACGATTTCGGCGAGCATGAAGGCCAGCGCTTCATCGTAATGCAGTACCTGGAAGGCGAGACCCTCAAGCACAAGATCGCAGGCAAGCCGCTCGAGACCGAGACCGCACTCGAACTTGGAATCCAAATCTCGGACGCACTTGATGCCGCACATGCAAAGGGCATCATTCATCGCGATATCAAACCTGCCAACCTCTTTGTAACCACTCGTGGTCAGGCGAAAATACTCGACTTCGGGCTGGCGAAGGTTTCTACCGATAAGCAGGTAATGGGTGCCACGGCTGCGACCCAGGATGTTGCCGAGGAGCACCTCACCAGTCCAGGCACCGCCATCGGCACTGTAGCTTATATGTCCCCCGAGCAGGTCCGCGGCAAGGAACTAGACGCTCGCACAGACCTGTTCTCCTTCGGCGCCGTCCTGTACGAGATGACGACGGGCGCTCTTCCTTTCCGCGGCGACACGGCTGGCGTGATCTTCGAATCGATACTTAACCGAGCTCCGACATCGGCAGTCCGGATCAATCCTGAGATTCCCGTCGGCCTCGAGCAGGTCATCAGCAAGGCACTGGAGAAGGACCGAGAGATCCGCTATCAGTCCGCCGCCGAGCTCAGGGCTGATTTGAAGCGGCTAAAGCGCGACACAGAATCTGGAAAGCTCCTGGCCGCGCAGACTGCTGGCCGCACGTCGCCGCTTGATTTCGCGCGTAGCATTCCCATCCGTATTGGGCTGGGCATACTCGCATTGGCACTGGTTGTCGTGGGATGGTACTTCTTCCCCGGCCGCAGATCCGAAACATCGCCGAGCCCCGCATCCACTTCCGCCCCGACTGCAAGTTCTCCGCAAACTATGGCCGTTCTCCCATTCCGCGATCTTTCCGGGCAGGCTGGAAGTGACAGTTGGGGAATCGGCATGGCAGACGCCGTCATCAGCCGCCTCGCCTCGCTGCACAACCTTGCCGTCCGCCCTACAAGTTCTGTTCTGAAATATGTGAAGCAGAGCACAGATCCTGTGCAGGCGGCAAAAGACCTCGGCGTGCAATCGGTTCTCGACGGCACCTACCAGCGTTCGACCGGAGTCGTACGCGTCTCCCTGCAGCTCATCGATGCACAGACAGGGGCGACGAAGTGGGCACAGCGTTACGACTTGCAAAGCGGAGAAATGTTTAAGTTCGAGGATGAACTTGCAACCCGCGTCATTCAGGGACTGGCAGTACAGGTCTCTCCTGCGGAACAAAGCTCTCTTCAACAGCCGGCGACGAACGTTCCCGAAGCTTACAACGAGTATCTGCAGGCACGTTTCTACCGCAATGAATATTTCATCCGCTCCGATTTGGCCACTATCCAAAAAGCCCAAAGCTTCGCCCAGCGGGCCGTCTCGCTTGATCCCAATTTCGCCGATGCATATGCACTGCTGGCGTTCTTATACAACTTGGAGGGCATGAATTTCAGGGAGAATGCCCGGAAGAATCTGCAGTTAGCGACAGAAGCGGCCCAACGTGCCCTTCAACTGAATCCACGCTCAGTGGAAGCCTTGGTCTCGCTCGGTGCAATTTACGGTGAGCAGGGGCGGAATTCGGAAGCAATCTCTACCCTGCGCCAAGCTGTGGCACTCGCACCCAACGTTGAATACGCCTGGGCTTCACTGGGCTATGCTTACCATTACGCCGGGCTGCTTGATTCGGCCGAGAAAGCCTTCCGACAAAGTCGCGACCTGAACCCAACTCTTCCCAGGGCCAATTGGATGCACGGCCGAATGCTTCTCTATCTCGGCCGACCGCAGGAAGCAGAACAGGAGGTCAGGCAAGCATTGGCCAGTAATCCTGATCAGTTCAAGCTCTTAGCATTCCTTGGTGAGTTCTTGTACTACCAGGGTAAGTTAAAAGAGGCCGAGCCTCCCCTCCTCCGCTCGGTGCAGCTCGGCGGAAAAAGCGGAGATGACATACCGCTCTGGTTCGCCGCTTTTCTCTATGCATCTCAGGGGAAGAGAGAAAAAATCGACCCTCGTTTATTCGCTTACCGTCCGCAACAAGTGATAGACGGAGATCTCGCGTATTGGGCTGGAGGGATGTATGCCCTCCTTGGGGAGAAACAACAGGCTATCTCGTGGCTGAGGCGAGCGGTTGAGCTCGGGAATCTCAATTATCCATGGTTTGAGCACGACAAGAACTACGATAACCTGCGGTCCGATCCTCAGTATCAGAAGATCATGGGCGAGGTTCGCGGCCGCTGGGAGCAGTACAAACAGGAGTTCAATACCACCTAGCCCACGCTAGCTCTCCCGCGTCCTTACATACTCCTCCACCGACGGCAGCTGTTCCAGTCCTTCTCCTCGAAACACAGCATCGAACTCGCGCAACAATTCCGCATGAATCAGCCCGTTGCTGGCGAGGGTTTCGCGGCTGTTGATCTCGAATGGCTGTCCCGTAAATCCGCTCACCTGACCGCCCGCCTCTTCCACCAAAAGCACGCCCGCAGCCGTGTCCCAGGGATTGAGGTTGAACTCCCAAAAACCGTCGAACCGTCCGCACGCCACTGCGGCCAGGTCCAGTGCCGCCGACCCGGCCCGCCGCACTCCGTGCGTCTTCAAGGTGATCTGGTGGTAGAAGTAGATGTTGGGATTTTTGTGCCGCTTCTGGCTGGGAAATCCGGTGGCGAGCAAGCTTTCCGCCAGCCGCGGCACGCTGGAAACGTGGATCTTCTCACCATCCAGGAATGCTCCCCGTCCGCGCTCCGCCGTGTATAGCTCGTTGCGAGTGGGATCAAAGATGACGCCAGTGATCAGTTCGCCCTGAAACTCGAGCGCTATAGAAACGCAGAATACTGGATACCCGTGCGCAAAATTCGTGGTGCCATCGAGCGGGTCAACATACCAGCGATAATCGCTTCCTTGCTCGGTGCGGGTGCCTTCCTCGCCCATCAGGTTGTGCTTGGGCCAGCGGCTGCGGATACGCTCAAAGATCAGCTTCTCAGCCGCGCGATCGGCCGCGGTGACCACGTCCACGTCGCCCTTGTACTCGACCTTGACGCGCTGACGAAAAAAATCCATCAGCAGGGCTCCAGCTTCCCGCGCCACCTCGCAGATAGGCGACAAAAACTCGGACCGCGATTCCCCGGATGAAGACGAGCCTTTCGCTTGCGCCATTCAGGGTTTCCGCCGCCCGCTGTCTTCGGCGATATACATGATTTGGTGTTTGAAAATGAACAGGTTGGGGGCGCCTTCCCGGGTCACGCGCACCATATTCTTGTCGTAGTACTCGATCCAGCCCTTTACTATTTCTCCGTCAATCAGCTTCACTACGACGGGCTTTTGCTTCTCACCCAGGCTCTTCAGATACGCCGACTCTTCGTAAGTCTCTTCCGGCGGCGGATTCTTGCCTTTCTTCGAGGGACGCGGAATTCCACGGAACGACATGGCTACATTCTACACGTGCAGCCAATCCGACTACATAGCACCCACGCGAGCACAAAAAACCACCAGCTCCCGAGGGAACTGGTGGCGTCACACAAATAGTCAATCACCTTCAGCCTAGAACGTAAATCTCATCCCGAACTCGATCTGACGCTGAGCACCCAATGAATAGACGCCCGTGCCGTTGCCGACTCGGAATGATTCGTTATCCGCTTTGGTAGTGCCATTGATTGCGCCCGAACCCGCTCCAGATAACAATCCATTCATCGTGTTCGGCGGCAGGTTGAAGTTGCTGAAATTAGGCAGATTGTAGAAGCCCACGCTGGGTTCAATTGTGTACCGCTCCGCAAACGTATGCCTCCACGCTAACTTCAAATCCATGGCCCGCAACCAGGTAAAGTTGACCTGGCTTCCCGGTGTGTTCGAGGAGCAGCTCGGATCCACCGCTGGCGGTGCAAGACAAACGTGTGATGCAACGCCGCCCAAAGCTTGCAATTCGGCTGCAGTCATCAGGCCGGCCTGGATCAGGGTCTGGCCTGCAGGAGTGGGTTGGTTTGCGATGTTGTTGTTGTAATTGTTGATCAGGTTATTCAAGCTGCCGGCATCCACTCCGCGGTCGAACTGCCCGAAGTGCGTGCCGGGAAGTGGATCTCCGATCGTACCGTCACCGGTGAAGTCAGTGCGAAAGATATCGCCGATATCGCCGGTACCCGGAACAACAATCGCGCTCGCGAGAGGGCTATAGAAGTGGCTTATCAGCCCAATCCGGAAGCCGCCCGGAGCATCCACGAATCCACCGAACGATATCTGGTGAGTGCGGTCAAGCAACGCTGGCCCGTAGTATCTTCCCGGTGAGTTGTTATCGGCGGTTTGCAGCACAAAGTCTTGATCACTGTCTCCAGGAGTACCCGTTAGCTGTAGGCCACCGCTGTTCCTAAACCGTGACAAGCTGTAAGAAATTTGCAGGTTCGCGGCCTTGATCCATTTCATTGGGTTACTCACGTTTTGCGCAAGCTTCATCTGCAAAGCGTTGTAATCCGACCGCCCGATGGGCTGAAGACTGAAGAAGGACGCCTGGTTCGGATTCTTTCCACCGAACGCGCAGGGATGACCAAGTCCACCATTGGCGGCAGGCTGGTTGCAACCTACGCCGCCAATGTCGCTCGAGCTCCCCAAACCATTATTCACGTAGTCGTCTATGGTTGCGCCATGCGCGATCGCGCACGCGACGGTTGTGCAGCTGGAAAAGGAGGTATTAGTTAGCGCAATTGCTTGTTGTGCGGCCGCCGGATTGAAGGTCCTGATATCGCCGTCGCTATTCTGATCGATCGACAGCAAAGTATGCGTCTCAACATTCCGCAGGAAGTCCGCGCTGAACACCATCCCATGCCGGATTTCCCGCTGAATGCCGATGTTCATCTGTAGCGAACGAGGGGTCTTGTAATTAGGTGCAAACAGACCGGTGTTGCCTCCGCTGCCCTGTCCCGCAGTAAGGAAATTCCCGATGTAGTTCGGGTTTGGAGCCTTGAGGTCGAGCGGGTTCCCCGCTAAAACCGTCTGCCAGAATGACATGATCTGGGGAATGACAGCTCCGACCGGCTGATTGCAAATGCCCACAGGCGAAATGAACCCGCTGGGATCTGTGGATTTGCTCACCGGAACCGGCTGCGGCTGTCCTCTAAAGCAAGCACTCGTAACAGCATTAAACGCCCCGGTCTGTAGCCGAAGCGGGCGATCGAAGAGAACGTTATTCCAAATTACGTTCTCGTAGAACAGCCCAATTCCGGCACGAATGACGGTTTTTCCATTGCTCTTCGGATCCCACGCCAAACCAAGTTGCGGTGCGAAATTCAGGTTCGCCTGCTTCACCCGATTTCCCTGACCTGGGAACACAGCGTTTATGGCTGCGTCAGCCGGTAGATCGCTGTCGGTACGTCCGGTGTCCCTGTCGTAGCGCAACCCCGCGCTCAAGGTGAAATTCGGCTTGATCTTCCAAGAGTCCCCGATATAGATACCGATCCGGTTATCAGGTCCTAAACCTCCTGCTGGGAAACCGAGTGCCGGGTCAAGAGTATTGAACCCTTGACCATTGCCGACTCGGAGCCGTTGAACCGGATAATTCAGAGGATTCGATGCTCCGCCCGGAAAACTGCCTACCGGACCGGTGCTGGCAGTCCACGAAACCCGTGGCGCGGTCCCGTAGAAATCTGCGAATCCGCCTCCCTGAAGGTGGTTGAACGCAATTCCGTACCGCAAAGTGTGAGCGTGAAGAATCTTGCTGCCGTCGTATTTGATTTGGTGGTTCGATTGAGGAGTGCTTTGCGGCGCCAGCAGGTTGGGTCCCACGAAGAAGCTGCTCGAGCTCAGTTCCAGCCCGGTGCAGCACAGTGGCAGGGAGGGATTGGTTAGAGTGGCGTCCGCTATCTGATTTTGGAACTTCAAATAAGAGAAGCGGAAAGAATGGCTGAATGTTCCTTTGGCCAGGTCCAAACCAACCACGTGCTGACGGGTCACGTCTTTGTTGTCGTAAACCGAAAACCCCAGCCCAAACGTTGCTGCCAGCAAGTTCGAAAAATATGAGTAACGATAGAAAGCCTTCGCGCTGCCACCCAGGTTATAGTCCAGTTTTCCCACCAGGTTGTTCTCGCGAAATGGTTGGCTGAAACCGCCGCTAAAGGCATCAAACGGGGTTCCGGACAGGAGCACTCCTGCCAACGAATCCTGTTTCGTACGCTCACCATCCGCGAAGAAGAACAATCTGTTTTTAATGATCGGCCCACCGAAGCGCCCACCATATTGATGACGTTGGAAGTAATTGTCGTTACCGCCCGGTGCTTTCGCGGCAAAGTTGTGATCACGGATGTAGTAGAAACCTTCGCCATGGTACGCATTGGTTCCAGACTTTGTGGTCACGTTCACCGCGCCTGAAGAGGTCAGGTCCTGCGAGAGATCCAGCGAAGATTGGCTCAGCTGGAATTCATCAATCGCACTGGCCGGAATGTCAGCCGTCGTGGTTCCCACTGTCTCATCGCTCACATCCACGCCGTCAACATTGATGCGTGCGGTACGCCCGAACCTGCCGCCGAATGAAATCGACGAATAACCCGCCTTGGTGGGATCGAAATTCTGGCCGTCCTGGATTTGCACTCCCGGTTCCAGCTGTGCCAAGTCCAGGAAGTTGCGCCCGCTCACCGGCAAATTCTCGATCTGCTGTGCATTCAGCACGCCTTGAACAGTCGCCTGCTCAGTGTTTACTTGAACCTCTGAACCCTGGACCTCAACTATTTGGCTCTCTCTAAAGCGAGCTTCGCATACGCGGTCGCCGTGTTACCCACCATCACCGTGACCGGCACGCTGACAGTGCTGAATCCCTTTGCAGCAACCTGTACTTTATAGTTTCCAGGAGCCAAGGCACCGGAATTGAACGCACCAGAATTATTACTGACCGTCTCGATGTTTTGACCGGTAGCAGTATTGGTAATCGTGACCCTCGCTCCGGGAACCACCGCTCCGCTCGGATCAGTTACCGTACCTACAATGCTGCCGGTGCCCACAGTTGTCTGCGCCGACAGCAGAGAAACAAAGCTTACTAACGCAAGTACTGTCAGCAATACCAGACAAAATCGTCCCAGCTTTCTGCAATTCGCTTGGGGGATGCTCATTTTCTACCTTCCTTTTGGTTTGCCCAGTTATTGACGAAAAGATCGGCCCCAAACCCCGTGGAGCCCAGTTCCCAAGGCGCAATTTTCACGCGCCACGGCGCTCTTCCGTCATTCACACCTAAAAACAGGCGTTTCACGGCGGATTTGTCTCGCTTGGGAACAGGGTTCCTCTGCAATGCACTGACCAACTCTGAAAGTAAATATTTACTTTGTATTTTCAGTCAGTTAGCCAGAAGCCGGCCACCGACACAGGCGCTACGGCGCTCACTAATTCCAGAATCCCATATTTTCTTTGGGCTTATTTACAAATTGGTAGGCGGAGCAATGGCCTAGAGGGGGATTTCAGCCAAAAAAATAAGGGAGGGCTCTCGCCCTCCCTCTCTCAAACAAAGGTTAACTAGTTAGAACGTCCAGCGCGCAAACAGTCTCGCGTTGAACGGACGCTGGAAGCCAACGATCGGGTTCAGGCCACCAGTGGTTCCCTGGTACGGTTTCAAAAAATCAGCATTCGATACCAGGAAAGACCGGTCTTGGTTCTGGTCTACACGGAGTTGTGTTCTTTGATTGGTGATGTTGAACAGGTCAGTGCCCAAGTGCAGCATCTGACGTTCAGTCAACTTAATTCCATACTCCGCGTGGATGTCGGCTTGCCCATCCGTCGGCGTACGGCCCAGCGATCCGCGGCCGCCCACCGGTATCTCACCGGAGTTCTGGTAAGCGGGGTGCGCCCTCAGATCGTTGATCGGAATGCCACTCTCAACTCGAACGCCAGTTCCCAAAGTTAGGTTCTTGAGGAAACTTGAACTGAACGTATAGCTGAGATAGCTGTTGATGATGTGACGACGGTCGGTGTTGAGCCAGCCCACCGCGAATTGGTCGCCCAGCAGGCCGAAATCGCCCCGGACAAAGTCGAACAGCGAGCTGATGCTCGGATCGCTCTGGCCATTGTCATTGCGGAAGGCGCCTTCGTAGTTGCCGGAAAGCTCAGACCAGCGGTAGTTGGTACGCATCTGCCAGCCGGCGCTGAAGCTCTTGTTGACTTCAAACTCCACCGCCCTGTAAATGCGGACCGGATTGACAAAACCGTCAGGTTTGCCATCCGCCCCTAAGAGACCTGCCGTAGCAGGGTTGGTAATGCAGAAGTCTCCCACTGGGTTGCCAGCGAAGTCGGTCGCAGTACCGCCCGATGCGCAAGAAGCGGGAAGGCCCCCCGCCGGATAATCAACCTGAATTGGATTGATAAACAGATCTGTCCCTGCGCTCGGGTTGCTGATCAGGTAGTTCTGGTTGAGGCAGCACTGGAAGGCCTCCGGTGAAATGCCGGCCATGTCCTCCACGATCCGCTTCAGCCTGCGGTCTATGAAGCGGACGTCCACGACGATCCCTTTGGGGAACTCGTGTTCAATCCCGCCCATCCACTCTTGCAAATACTGCATTTTGGTGCCGGGAGCGATGCTGGTCGTTGAAGACAGGCTGGCGCCGCTGACGGCAGTGACGTAATGCGCATCGTCAAGGATCGGGTTCACCAGCGTGCCGTCCGGGTTGAGGGCAACATTTCCGGAAGCATCGGCCACCGGCAACCACGCGGTTGCGCCGAAGTCCAGTTCGTTGCTGAGCGAGCGGATCGCCATGTCGAGCGGTATGGCGTAGCTGTACCGGGCAAAGTTGCCATAGATCTTGCTCTTCCGATCGCCGAGGGGATCAATGGAGAGACCAAGGCGGGGAGACCAGTTATCAGTGTAGGTGTAGTGGGTATGGAACTTCTGGCCCGTCCTGAAGTCGGTATAGGGCGTGCCCTGCATACGTTGCTGCTCCCAACGCCACCCAATGTTCATCGTGACATGGCGATTGGGCGACCAGGCATCGTTCACGTAGGCGGCATGGTAATTGCCGTCCGTGTCGAATGGCACCTTGCCGAACTCGCCTCGGGTTTGGCGAAGGTACACACTCTTTATCCCGGCTCCAGGAACGAACATAGTGGGGCAAGCACCCGCAGGAGACGTACAGAAAGCGCCGGTTGCCGATGTTACGCGTAATTGGAATGCGGCATCGCTGACCAGACCGATTGCGCTCGCGTCAAGTCCCTGGCCGCGATTCGGATCCAGCGCCATGAGCGCTGTAATAGGAAACGATGGGCCTGAACGGGAGCGGTTACCCTTGTAGAAGTTGCGTTCATAGTGATAGCCGATCCCGAAGGTATGCGAACCTAGCTTGTCCACTGTCTTCTGGGTATCGAAATTCAGCCCGTAGTTGTCGCCCTGAGTGGTTTCACTGAATCCCAGACCCTGGCGAGTAAAGATGCCAGAGAGCGGCCCCAATGGTCCATCCAGCGTCCCAGGCGTGAGTGGGGTTCTGCATGAGGTTGAGCCGGTTGTGCCCGTAAAACCGCAACCCGTGACGTCGAGGATTTGGTAAATGTTCGGGGCCTTCGGCGTCTCGGTCAGGTAGTTGTGTCCCCACGAGAACGACGCGTTGGCCAGCCATGTCGGCGAGAGGACGCCGTTGTAGCGAGCCACCCAGTTGCGAGTACCGTTCGAAAGCTTACTGAAGGTCGTATCGCTAAAGGTGCTGGTGGTGTTGAACGCGCCAGTGTTGCTGCGTGTTGGATCGCCGTACACCGACGACTCTAACTGGTGCTTGTCGGAGAGCTTCCAGGTCAGCTTGGCTGCGTAGTTGTAGAAGGTCTGTTTGAGGTCATTCGTCGTGCCGACCAGCGGGAAGTTGTAAGCCCCGTGCAGAGTCGCGAAGCGGTCGAATTGAGTCTTCCACGAAGGATTGAACGATCCAAAGAAGAAGAGCTTATTGCGCAGGCCTGGGACATAGCCGCCGATTTCGCCGGCGACGTCGTAACCCTGGTCGTGAAGCAACAAGCCGGTTTGGTTCAACCGGTTGAAGTTATCGGGGTTCAAACGCTGGGATTCAAACGCTTTTGGACCAAAGAACCCTGAAATACCGCCATGGAAGTCGTTACCGCCAGACTTGGTAACGATCTGCACCAAACCGCCTGTGCTCTTGCCGTATTGCGGCTCGTAGCCAGCCGTTTTGACCTGCACTTCCTTAACGAATGAGAGGTTAATACCGGTGGAGAGCGATCCATAAACGCGCGAGAACACGCCGATACCACCGAATGCGCCGTCAGTGATGTTTACGCCATCCGCCACGTATTGATTCTCCAGGCCGCTGCCGCCGGAGATTGACGGGTTCGCCGGACCGGTGCCGCCGCCCGAGGTCACTCCAGGACTGGCATAGAACAGACCGGTGACATTGCGGGCCACCGGAACTCTGGAATAGAAGTCATTGTTAAGGTTGGTGCTGACCGCAGTAGATGTCGTGTCTACCGTGACTGCAGCCGCACTCACCTCGACTACCTCACTCGCGCCGCCTGGCTCGAGCTTCACCTGAATGTTCGAGTTTCGGTTGGTGAAAACCTGGATTCCCTTCACATCAGCGGTCTTAAAGCCCTGGGCCTCAGCTTTCACCGAATAGGCACCCGGAACCAGGAGGTCAAAGTAAAACCGCCCGCTTCCGTCTGTAGTTGCTGTCCTCGTGCCCTGGGGCCCGCTCAAAGTGACCTTCGCGTTGGGTACCACCGCGCCGGACGGGTCAACTACGGTACCGCTCACATTGCCCTTCACGGCAGACTCTTGCGCTAGAGCCGTAAAAGTAAAGAGCAACACCAAAACAAGCGCCAAGATTGAAACGTACTTTCTCATTCTTCCTCCAAAGAACCTGGGAGTTCTAAAATTCTGGGGGTGGCCTTTGCGTGGCCGATATACCTGGGTACCCCGGGCCGCTGCCTTTCGGCGGATAAACAGCTAGTTGTTATTGCACTTTGTTTGCCGCTGCTATGTGTCGATATGCAGTAATTCTTTCAATCACTTACGAATCTACTGGCATCATCGGTTTCGGATTTCCATAGTGTACGGGGATGAACTGCTATGGAATTTTGAATAATTTTGGGGCCAAAAACCACTTCACTGTGGTGAAGCGGTTGAAACCGGGGCTATGACTCGGGATGAGCTGACATCAGCTGTTTGCCCTTTTGTTCAGCGGCTGCCGCTTTCTGCAGGTCGCCAGTCTTCCGATAATATTCAGCCAGACCGAGCTGCAGTGGCCCGCTCCCCGGTTTCAGGCTGGCGGCTGACTCCATCACTTCAACCGCTTTTCTGGTGTCTCCCGTCTTGTCGAAACTCTCCGCGATCCTAACAATTGTTTCGTCGTCGGTTGAGTTGCCGATGCCGCTTTTTACATAAAGATCGGCTACGCGCGAATATTCCTGGTGGGCGAAATACATTTCTACCAATTTGCTGCGGAAACGCTCTTCGTTAGGACTCTTCGCATAGGCTTTCTGAAACCACTCCAGCGCGTGCTCGCGATCTCCGAGTGCCTGGTAGCAAGTCGCCCTTTGATAGTCTGCCGTGCCGCTTTTGGCTCTCTCCGCTAAGCCCTCGTCGGAAACATCCCACGCAGGCGAAGCGGTCGAGGCCGTTAGCACGCTGAAACTTAGCGAGCCATAGGTCTTCGCTTGACTGTCCGGATCACGCAACGTCATAACCAGCCGATAATTCCCCGGCGCCAGATCCACGGTCGGTATCTTTTTTCCGTTGAGGACAGAGCCGCCCGGATCCAACTGATCGAGGGGAATTTCATCGTGCAGCGTCTTGGTGTCCTTAGCTCCCATCCTGCCGAATGAATAATCCACGTCAAGCTTCTTGCCCGCTCGAGAAACGTTTCCCGCCGGCGCATCCCACACTTGGTAAAAAAACTTTAGTTCTCGGCCTTGGGTCAACTGCAGTTCCTGGCCCGCCATGGGAACAAATTGCACGCCTGCGCCACTGAACGGCAAGGTTTGTTGCCCTGGCTCAATCATGCTTGCATCTGTAAACGGAACGAGATTAGAAACCTGCAGTTCTCCGGGTTGCACTTCCGGAATTGCTACCTGTACCTCACGACGGTAGGCAGCATTGCGCAACAGGTCGGTCAGTTGGAATTCCAATTTGTACTTGCTCGGAGGAAGTGGCAACCATCCTTCAAACCCGAACACCTTGCCCTTAATCTCTTCGAATTTATCTTTTCCTATTTCCCGCGCGATCTTTTTCTCGTCAGTAAAAATCAGCTTGCCGGCCGCGGAATAAACTTTTACTGCGGCAAGAATTGAGTAGTAGTAGCCTCCTTTGGAGGCCTCTCCCACCGTAAAATCCTCCGGCTTCTTGAATCGCAGCACGTAATGCAAATTCATATCGCCTGCGGCGTCACGGAGCGGGACAGTAAGCACATCCAGATATTCAGGACCCAGGATGAGTCGGTGGGTCACGTCCTCGAGGAGCCGGCGACGGTTCGCCAGCTGTTCTTGCGACAGCGGATTGTTGGCAAGGTTCCGGATGGTCGCCAGCATCACATCAGATTGCAAACTGATTTGCCCGCCCTCCATATCCACAGGTTCATCGGGAATCAGGCTCATCGTGACCCGCGCGACATCAGCCCCAGCATCGTTTGAGATGATCTTCAGCGCTTCTGCACGTTGCGGCCCCGCCACGCTGTTGATGAGCTTTTCCGGCCCATCGCCATAGGGACTATAGATTCGGAACTCACTGCTTGGATCCCGCTGATAAAAGACCACGTAGAAAAAAGGCGGCAATGCCTGGTTTGCGTTGGAGTAGAACCAGATCTCCATGGGCGCGATCTTTTGCAGCCCAAGCAGTTTCTGCTTTTGGGCGGGTTCACCCAAGGTTATATAGACGCGTCCCATGTCGGTTCGCCAGCCTTCGGTATGGCTCACGTGCCCAAAGTACTGGTTCGCGTACGTGATTCGGCGATAATGCTCAGTCTTGTAGGCGTTGTCGGGTGAAGCTGGAGTCGGATTGCGTATCTCCCAGAAGCGCTCGATGAATTGATCTCGCGCCTGATCGCTGGTCAATCTCAAAAACGCATCTTTTTCCTGGTTCGTAATTATGTAGGCTGCATCTTTTGTCAGCCATTCGCGATAGTGGGGAGAAAGCGCAGAGGCTTTATCTTTTGCTAAGCAGAGACTCGGTATCACCAGCAACAGCGCTGTGATCAACGTTACCAAACGCACGCTGCGGCGCCGAGCCGAGAGAACATCACAACCCACAGAGATAAACATCAGAACTATTAGGGTATTGCGAGCTGTGGCGGAGCGTCAAGCCAGGCACTCCCGCGTCCTTCCTTCAATTATTTAAGTCATTCGCGTTCGTAGTGGTACTAGAATGTCCTCCCCGGGGAGGCACCCATGAATTACCGCGTTCGAATCACTTTCCTCTTACTTTGCGCACTGCTGGCCAGCGTTCCCGCGCGTGCCCAGATGAAGCAAACACCCTCTCACCACACTGAAATTCACGGAGTTGTTCGTGATGCTGTGACTCACACTCCGCTCTATCACGTCCTTGTCAGACTGGAAGGGCAGGGCTTTGACACTCAGGCTCAAACCGACACGGACCAAGCGGGCAAGTTCGATTTTCAGAATCCGGGCCAGCAGGTTTTCATGGTTCACGTCCGGCAGAGGGGCTACAAAGAAACCATCCAGCAGGTTGATCTCACGATGGCCACGACGGAATACGTCATGTTTGATCTTCAGCCCGACCGGAAGGACGTTCCAGCGGCTCTACCTCCGGAGGGGCCTCAAGCCGGTCTGAATGTTCGCGACGCAGCAGTGCCGGAACCGGCGCGCAAAGAGTTTGCCGCCGGCAAGGTGCTATTGCTGGAGAAAAAAGACCCGCCAAAAAGCATTGAGCACCTGCGGAAAGCCGTCAGCCTCCACCATCCTTATTATGACGCCTACATGATGCTGGGCATGGCTTACCTTGAGGACGCCAAGCCCGCCGACGCCAAGTCTTCATTGGAAAAAGCGATTCAGCTCGAACCCAAACTGCCCGACGCCCACATCGCGCTCGGCATTCTTTTAAGTCACGAGAAAGACTATCCCGCTGCTGAAAAGAGCCTTTCCCGCGGCCTGGAACTCAATCCCCAAGCCACCGCCGCCGAATATGAACTGGCAAAGACCTACTTCGCGATGGGCAAAGTGGAGGACGCGGAACCGCACGCCGCCAATGTTGCCACCACGCATCCGGAATTTCCTCCCATCCACGTGCTCTTGGGAAATATTCACTTGCGAAAACGAGACAACGAAGGCGCGGTGCGGGAATTTAAGGAGTATCTGCGCCTCGATCCCAGCGGCCCCATGGCAGAACAAACTCGGACTTTCGTCAACAAACTCGAGAGCTCGAGCGCAGCCTCTAACAAGTAGCTCACCAGTCGGACTTCATGGTGTAGTACCCCGTCCGATGGCGCACCGCGAGGCCCGAGCCGGCGGGCCCGTTCACCTGAATCTCAATGCGCCGGAACTGCGAATCCGAGAGCCGTTGCGACGGGTAATAGGCCAGCAGGTACTGTGTTCGTAGTTCATCGCTGATCTGGCGAAACGCGGCATCCAACTGGGCGATCGAGCTGGCATAATAATGTTTGCCGCCGGTGTCGCTGGCAATTTGAATCAGCGCGTGTTCGCCGCCAATGTCGCGCCCGGCATCGGCCTCAATCGGCACCACGATAATGCTGTAAACAATTGCCTCAGATTCCTGCGCCGCCCGCAGCGCCTCGGCATAACTCGTCTTGCTGGAAGTATCTCCGCCGTCGGTGATCACGACCATCACCTTCCTGCCCTGGCGGTTTCCCAACGCACGCGCGCCCAGATACAACGTGTCGTAGAGCGCGGTCGCCGAGCCCACATGGATACGGTCAATCGCCTGGTCTATGCGCCGCAGGTCGGGCGTGAAGGTCACCATCTCATCCACTGCGTCGCTGAACTGATACAGTGTAAGCGCATCCACCGACCGCAAAATCGCGTGCACAAATCGCCGCGCCGACTCCGTCTCCAGCTTCAGGTCCTTGCGCGTGCTCAGGCTGGCGTCAATCGCCATAACAATGGATAGCGGCAGCGCGGACTCCTTCCCGAAAAACGCAATCTTCTGCGGACGCTTGTCCTCCCACAGCGTGAAGTCTTCTTTCTTCAGGCCCGCAACCGGCGAGCCGTGCTCATCCACCACCGTGGCGAATACGTTCACCAGCTTTACGTTGACCTTGAATGTGGTGCTCTGGTCGTCTTCGTTGGCACTTGGTGGGCGCGTCGAAGAGGGCGGCCGCGCCGTCGCCGGATTGGAATCTCCGTTTTGTGCCAGCCCAATTAGGCTGAACAAAAACACGACGGCCGTAAGCGCCAGGCGCGCAATTTGCCTTGGGTCAACAAAAATCATGGAAACTAGTCACTTAGATGCTGCCGGGATGCCTGCCCCCGCCCGTGACACCTCTGCCGGAAACGGCTCCCCATCCGCCCACACCGCGCCATCCTCAAAATGTTCTTTCTTCCAGATGGGCACCGTCTTCTTCAAGGTATCAATCAGCCAGCGGCAGGCGTCAAACGCCGGCCCGCGATGCGCCGCCGCCACCGCCACCAGCACGCTGGTCTCGCCGATCTGCAACCGCCCCAGCCGATGCACCAGCGCGACCTCCCGCACCTTGAACTGCTGCAGCGCGCGCTCCGCCAGCTCTTCCATCTGCTTCAGCGCCATGGGCTCGTAAGCTTCGTAATCGAGATAACGCGTACGCCGCCCGCGACTATGATCGCGGACGATTCCCTCAAACACCGCTACCGCGCCATCCGCCGGCTGCTTGATCGCGTCCGCCACCGCATGAGCATCAATCTTCTCCCGGACAATCCTCGCGTGCTGTCCGCGTAGCGCCGGGGTCCCGCCGGCAACTCCAGTCATCGCCTGTGTAGCGCGGACACTCCGGTCCGCGGCCTTTGCTTTTGACGTTTTTCCCTGCCTCGTCTTCCCTGCCCCCGACTTCCCACCACTGACCGGCGGTATCAACGCCACTTCATCGCCCTCGTGCAGCGGCGCATCCGGATTGCTGTACTCCTGGTTCAGCGCCACCGCCATCACGTCGTAATAAGGCTTGAGCGCAGGCGCCATTGCGGCATACTTCCCCAGCAGGTCGGAGACGCGCGAGCGCTCGGGCAGCTCCACGCTGTCGCGCTCCCGCCCCGCAACCTCTTTTAACATCCCGAAAAATAGGACTCGGACGCGCATGGCTGACAGTAAGTCAATACGCAGTTGCCAGTAGTTTATCGCAGCGTTAGGGTGGCCAGGCTAGACCACGGATCCGGTGACGATCGGCAATTAGTGCGAGAACGGGACCTCGGATTCCACGCCAGCGTAGTTGTATTTCTCTCCGTACAAGTCGCGGAAAATCTTGAATGCGAGATTGCCCGTGCAATGGGCCGGAGCCACGCGCTGCACCCCAAGATCGTCTTTCATCAGCTTCGCGACCTTCAGAATGTAATCGCCGTCGTAGGGAAACAGGTGGAATCCGCCTTCGACCAGGTCAACGTTGCCGCCGAGATACTCTTTGGTGGCCCGGATAATCGCTTCCACGGTGCTGTGCGAGCAACCCGTAATCAGCACCACGCCTTTTTGTGTCTTGAGGGCAAGCGACAGTTCGGGGAACCCTGCCAGATCGGGATGTCCGGGCTCATGCGGGGGATAAGCGTTGAAGTCTCCCAGCATGATCGAGCGCGTCACGATCAGATAAATGCCAGGAGCGATCTCCCGGGTCGCCGGCACAAACTCCTGGTTTATTCCATGAAAGCGAGAGTCGGGTGTCCAGGTAATGGAATTGACCTTGCCCCTGAAGTACAACTGCTCGGGTGGAAGCCCTGCCAAGGCTTCTTTCATGTCATGCGAAAAAGTATAGAGGGTGGGTGCGCCCAGTGCGGGGTCGGCAGGCAGGTACGCTTTCACGTCAGGCTTGATCTTTAACATGTAGTCAAAACCCGAAATGTGGTCCAGATGGCGGTGCGAAAGCACAGCAATGTCAACCTGCTTTAGGTCTACACCTAGCGCCTTGACGTTGTGCTCGAATCCAGCAGCGGTATTGCCAGTATCGAAGAGAATGGTTTTGCCGTTGTAGCGGACCAGTGCCGAGAAGCCCCAGTCGAGCATCGTGCCGCGCTTCTGGTAGCCGAAGGCGTCGTACAGATTAAGTATTGAATTTCTGTTTGAAGCGGAGACCTCGGTAGTCTGAGCAGAAAGAAGAAGTGGCTGGCAAACGAGCAAAAGAATGATTGCCCGCGAGAAATTGCTCATGGTATCTCCAATGCAGCCCTCCGGGAGCAAACCCGGGCGAGACCAGCGCATGAAGCCGACCCGCTGAAGCCAACGCTAGTCCTGCCGGGTGGCGAAGATTACTTGCCTTTCAGCTCCACCAGCACAAGATCGAAAGGCTTGGCTGTCAGGTTCTCCGGCAAGTGAGTTCCAGCCGGAGTCACCATCACGTCGTGGGCTTTCCAGCTGCGCTCTTCTGCTTTCCCGTCAGGATAGGTGAACTTCACGCGGCCGGCGTTCAGAAAGGTAGCCACGGAACTGGGATGCTCATGCATCACTGATTTTTCGTGCGGGCCGTAATGCACGCGCAACACCCGTACCTGATCGTTCTCCTTTTCTATCTTGTAATGTTTCGGGTCCACCTTGACAGGATCTTGTGCGAAGGCCAGCGAAGCTAACAGACATGCGACCATACACAGCAACATGTTCCGCATTTGCGTTCCTCCCATGGTACCGTGAGATTTTTTGTCCCGGTTGCGCGGGAATTGTGCACCTTCTCCGCGTGCAGGTCAAGGTTGGGGAGCCCGGTAGTGGGCTACTTTAAATCTGAACACCTTATGGGTGGTGGCGCAGTTTGAAAAGCGATTGTGGTACTTGCATCAAGTATTTTGGCTTTGTAGAACGGATCGGCTAGACTTAACCGCCCCATCAGGTCGCCTCTTAAATGAGAGAAAAATCGGCGTTCAATATAGCCAAACAACGCACCGCCAAAGGCGAGGCCCGACAGCGCGAAGTTGATCGTTTAGAAGAAATGGCGGATATTCTTGACCTAATCGAGGATGAAGAAGTCCTCGAGGATCTACTTAAAAGTAGGTTCGGAATAACGCGGGGACATGAACGCTATGAGAGAATTATCGCGACTTGGCGCGCGCTGCACCGCTAGACGATTCTACCATCTGACGAGCTTCCGCTACGCGCTTGTCCTTCTCGTCTTCGGAAAGCCCCTGTTCGGTCATGTGCTCCTCAATTAGAGAAGCCATTGCGTGCAACGCTTCGGCACGCGACAATTTACTAGTCTTTCGAATTGGTGGAGCACCCTTCATGCGTCTATTCCTTCGTCGAACGAACTGAGCCACGTAGTTTACTCCCTTGGGTCGGCCCTGCAAGCCGTTATCCGAAATAATGTACGGAATTGCCTTTATTTTAGCTAATTACAATCACTATGAACCAGCAAAATAACCCGCTTGTTCACAGGATTTCTACTATAAGAACTTCGATTCCTATGCAAATGTTCCCCCAGTTTAATATAGATGCGAGGGTGCCGGAAAAGGCACGAAGGTGCTTGAACCAGTGCAGCAAGCCTCATGGTTTAAAGGGCTTTGTCCGTTTAGACCAGCGGCCTTAGCACGTAACGCGTATTCCTGCGTACGTCAGGCGTCGTTGTTGCCAAGCTACGCCTACCCCAACCTTTTCTCCCCTGCGCCCCCATAAGAACCATTACACGGACACCTCAGACTTAGAGGGCTTACAATATTAAGGGTTGGCTGCCCAGATTCAGGGCCAGCGGTAGAGCGCTCGACCGTCAAATGAGTGGCTTGATTTATGTCTGCAGGTCTGTTGCTAATCCGCTTTGCATACCGACTATAGAATACCATTTGTTAGATTGGTAAAATCAAAGTAGTCCACTACCGGGAGCCCCTACCCAGCGCTTATGCGGCGGGCTTCCTCTGCGAACTTCGCGTTAAAGCTCTTGAGCAAAAAAGCGCAAACAAAAATGCCAGCCCTCTTCGAGGCTGGCACTTGAAACTAAAAACTTGAAACTAGAACTGCTCTATATTGGCGCGTTGGTGTACACCGTCTCGCGGATGACCTTCTCGCGCTCTTCGGCGTCCTGGCGCTCTTCGGTGGCAGTGTGCGGCAACGCGATCTCGAGCACTTCGTCAATCATCTTGACGTAGTGAATGGTCAAGCCCTCGAGCTCTTCGGCGGTGAGGTCCTCGACCACATTGGTCTGGTTCTCCGCGGGCAGAATTACGTCGTGCACTCCCGCGCGCTTGGCGGCGAGCACTTTCTCTTTAATGCCGCCCACGGGGAGCACATTGCCGCTCAGCGTGATTTCACCGGTCATCGCGGTCAGCGGGCGCACGCGGCGATTGCTGAGTAGCGACACTAGCGCAGTCACCATGGTCACACCTGCCGAGGGCCCATCCTTCGGGATGGCGCCGGCGGGCACGTGAATGTGAATGTCGTGATCGCTGAAGAACTCAGGCGCGATGCCCAGCTCGGTGGTGTTCGACCGAACCCAGGTGAGCGCCGCCTGCATGGACTCCTGCATCACCTGGCCGATCTGGCCGGTCATGATGAAGTTGCCCTTGCCCTTCATGGTATTGGCTTCGACGAAGAGGATGTCGCCACCGGCGGGCGTCCACGCCAGGCCAACAGCAACGCCCGGACGCATGGTGCGCTCGGCGATCTCGCCTTCCACGCGGATCTTGATGCCACCTAGGAATTCCTCGACCACACCGCGCGTCACCAGCAGCTTGTCCGTCTTGCCTTCGGCGATGCGACGCGCCTGCTTGCGGCAGATGGTGCCGATGTTGCGTTCCAGACTGCGAACACCAGCCTCGCGGGTGTAGTGCCGGATAATGAAGTGGATCGAGTCCTCGGTGAACTCGATCTGGTCCTTGGTAACACCGTTCTCTTCCGTTTGCCGCGGAATCAGGTACTGAAACGCGATGTGTGTCTTCTCTTCTTCCGTGTAGCCCTGGAGCTCGATGATTTCCATGCGATCGCGCAGCGGATCGGCGATGGGATCGAGCATGTTGGCAGTGGTGATGAACAACACCTTCGACAAGTCGAACGGTACGTCGAGGTAGTTGTCGCGGAAAGTCGCGTTCTGCTCGGGATCGAGTGCTTCGAGCAGCGCCGCCGCGGGATCGCCGCGGAAGTCGCGCCCGACTTTATCGATTTCGTCGAGCATGAAGACCGGATCGTTGGTCTCGGCGCGCCGAATGCCCTGAATGATTTGCCCAGGCAGAGCACCGATATAAGTCCGGCGATGGCCGCGGATTTCCGCTTCGTCGTGCACGCCGCCCAGCGAGAGCCGCACGAACTTGCGACCCAGCGCGCGAGCGATGGATTTACCGAGCGAGGTTTTGCCTACTCCGGGCGGTCCGACGAAGCACAGGATCGGCCCCTTCATGTTGGGCTTCAGTCGGCGCACGGAGAGGTAATCCAGAATGCGCTCTTTCACTTTTTTCAGGTCGTAGTGGTCGGCATCCAAAATTTCTTTGGCCTTCAGAATGTCAACTTCACCGCCTGAAGACTTGTTCCAGGGCAGTACGGCGAGCCACTCGATGTAATTGCGAGTCACTGAATAATCGGCGGCCATGGGCGACATGCGCGCCAGCCGGGCTAGCTCTTTCAGAGCTTCTTTCTTGACTTCTTCCGGCATGCCGGCGGCTTCGATTTTTTGGCGGAGATCTTCCGTCTCACGCTGGTTCTCGTCTTGCTCGCCCAGCTCTTTCTGGATGGCCTTCATCTGCTCGCGCAGGTAGTACTCGCGCTGCGTCTGCTGGACGCGGTCCTGCACTTCGGACTGAATCTTGTTGCGGAGCTGCTGGACTTCGAGTTCTTTCGCCAGGTGTTGGTTGATCTTCTCCAGGCGCTTGCGAACGTCGGGAGTTTCGAGCACGTCCTGCTTATCGGTGGTTGAAAGAGATGGCAAAGACGAGGCGACAAAATCCACCAGGCGTCCCGGCTCGTCAATGTTCATTGCCACCGTCGAAAGCTCGTCGGACAAGGTCGGCGAACCGGCGACGATCTGCTGGAAAAGAGTGAGAACGTTGCGCTGCAGAGCTTCCAGTTCGGCATCCTTGGATGAGGCGATGTCCGGAACCGTCTCCACTGTGCCCCGCATGAAGGGCGTAATTTGCGTGAACTCACGGATGCGCACCCGATCCAGGCCTTCAGCGAAGACGAAGAGGCTCTGGTTGGGCATTTTGACGACTTTGTGAACGATCGCACGCGTGCCCACGGCGTACAGGTCGGTGGGCTGGGGGTTATCAACCCGGGCCTCGCGCTGCGCTACAACAACGATGGTCTTGTCCTCGCCCAGCGAATTAATCAGCTGGACCGAACTCTCCCTGCCCACAGTAAGGGGGAGGACCGCATGCGGAAATAAAACCGTGTCCCGCACCGGGAGGATAGGTAAAGATGTATTTTTCTGTTCCATTTCGCGGGAAATTCCTTCTGCGCGCTCAGGTTGCGCTTGCTGTGCCATGTTGCTCCTTGAGTGACCCTGACTCAACTTTTGATGACTTTTCGTCTGCAAAAGATTCACCGCGTGCTCTGATACCACTGAAAAATCGACTGAAAAGCCGAAGCTGCCTGATTGTAGTCCACCGTAAGACCCCTCTGACGTGACGAAAGACACTAAACCAGGAGGCGCTTGCGATAGACTGACAACCCGGGCTGATGCTTCCGCACCTCACTTATAGAGAGCACGCCGACTTTCTTGAGGGTAAAACCGATGCTTTGGACCTTGTTCATCGTTCTTCTGGTTCTCTGGTTACTCGGGGTTATAAGCAGCTACACCCTGGGCGGATTTATCCACATTCTGCTGGTTCTGGCAGTAGTGGCCCTGGTTTTCCAGCTTCTCACCAGCCGCAACACACCAGCCTAGCGGTCGTCGAGCTCGAACTAAACGTCAAATCAACGGCGAGGTCATTTATGGACAAAGATCGGGTGAAAGGCAAGATCAAAGATGTGGCAGGCCGAGTTGAGCGGCAGGCAGGTGAGTGGACTGGGAATGAAGAGACCCAGGCCGAAGGAGCAGCAAAGCAGGTTGAGGGCAAGGTGCAAAACGCGTGGGGCAAAGTGAAAGATGCCGGCCGCGACGCAGTTAAAGACATGGAAAAGAAGTCGGAAGAAATGCGGGACGAGGAAGAAATCCGTAGAGAAGAAGAACGGGGAAAGAAAGATATAGCATAGGTCACTTGTTATCTGTTTTCAGAAAGGCGCTCGCTCGAGCGCCTTTTTTATTTTATGAACGATTTTTAATGATGATGCGATTGGCACTCGTGGTAGTATCCGCCCGTCATTTTCCTTACAAGTCCTGACTTATCCAACTCAGGGATGCCCGAATTCTTGAAAATTTAAAGTTCTTGTAACGCGATATTCATATTCGTGATCTAGTCTCCCTCTCTTACCGGAATTTTAGTGTTTTAGATCCGAGATCAGCTGGGGGGCAAACTATGCGCAGTTCTCTCTGTTCGCTATTCCTGCTCGCGGTCATGACAGTCCTGGCGTTGACACCAATCCATGCCCAAGAACGCAAAGGGATGCTTACGGGCACGGTAACGGATGTAAGCCAGGGTGTGTTGCCCGGTGCCCGCGTGGAAGTACAGCCGAAGAACGTTTCGGTTGCTTCCGATGGCCAGGGACAATTCACGATCACTGATCTGGCGCCCGGTCGCTACACGGTGACGGTCTCGTATGTCGGATACAAGCCGTTTTCGAGTGATGTCACCGTCAATAGCGGACAGGTCATACATATTGATGCGGTCCTGCAAATTGCGTCCCAAACCGAAGTGGTTACGGTCCGTGGAGACCGCCAGCGCGGAGAAGTTGAGGCGATCAACATCGAGCGAACGGCGGACAATATCGTGCAGGTGCTGCCGGCCGAGGTCATCACTAGTCTTCCCAATACCAACATCGCCGACGCGGTGGGACGGCTGCCCAGCGTATCGCTAGAGCGGGATGAGGGCGAAGGCAAGTACATCCAGATTCGAGGCACTGAGCCGCGCCTCAGCAATGTGACCATTGACGGCATCCACGTGCCGTCTCCCGAAGGAGTTAGGAACGTTAAGCTCGACGTCATACCCGCCGATCTCGTGGATATGGTGGAACTCAATAAAACGCTCTCGGCCAATCAGGACGCGGACGCGATTGGCGGCTCAGTGAACCTGGTGACCAGGACTCCAACCGACCAGCCTTACATGACATTTTTGGGAATGGGCGGCTACACCCCAATAAGCGGAGGCAGATCTCTGTACCAGCTCGCGGGAACTGCCGGGCAGCGCTTCGGCACAAACAAGAAGTTCGGTTTACTTTTAGGCGGAAGCTACGATTACAACGCCCGCGGCATCAACGACATTGAGCCCGCGTATGGTTCGCCGGCCGTTTTCCAGGGACCAAACACTATAGATCTGCGTAATTACCGCTATGACCGGACACGCTGGGGATTCGGAGGGGAGACCGATTACAAGCTGGGTGACATGTCCTCCGTGTACTTGCGCGGCCTGTACTCCAAGTTCAAAGACTACGGGGAGAATTGGATCTATTCGCCGAGCGTGGATAATTTCATTACGAACCCCGCCGACCCGAATAACAACTGTAACCTCACCACCATCACGGGGGTTGAGGGTTGCGGCAGCATGGGCTTCACTGATGTGTATCGCAAACCGGAGCAGCAGATTTTCAGCGCCCAGGCTGGGGCGCGACACGCAATTGGAAGCACCCTGCTTTCCTATCAGATAGCTCTCTCGCAAGCCAAGTACACAGGCGGTTTTCCGCGGGCCGGATTCGGCGGGCCGGGCGGCGTGGCATTTGCGGTCGATACAACGGATCCCTTCACCCCCAAGTTTCCGGTCCTGAATGGAGTAAATATTTTTGATCCCAATGCGTACACTCTGGGGTTTGCTTCGGTAGAGAACGACACCATTTTCGAGCGGGACGTGGTGGGAGATATTTCGCTGAATAAACAATATTCTCTCGGCTCGCACTCCAGTTCGATCGAAATAGGTTTTAAGGGATGGGATGCGGGAAAAACACAACGCGATGACAGAGAGGGATTCAGCCCGAACGGCACTCTACCCATGAGTTTGTTTCTCGGTAATTTTAGAGATTCAAACTACTACTTCAAGAATTACGCGTTCGGTCCGACCACCGATTTCAACAAGGTGCTTGCCGCAATCCACGCGGGGCAGCTCTCCGGGCCGACTCCAAACCTTGTTTATAACCTGCAGAACGCCTTCGACATTGGCGAGCGCATCTGGGCGGGTTATGTGATGGATACGATTAGTTTCGGGGGACTGAGGCTGCAGGCGGGCGTAAGAGTCGAATCCACCGATGACTCGCTGCGTGCGAACAAGCTCAATCTCAATGCGGCGGGAGATTTTGTGCCACCCGCGGTCCCGCAGACCTCCACCAACAGCTACGTGAATGCCTTTCCCAGTGTTCAAGCCCAGTATCGGTTCGGGTCGGACACGATTCTGCGAGCAGCTTATGGTATGGGGATCGCGCGGCCCAACTTCGGCGACCTCGCTCCTTTTTTTATTGACGATCCCACATCGAATCCGGAATTCTCTAGAGGAAATCCAAACCTGAAGCCGACGCACGCGCACAACTTCGACGTCGTCGCGGAACATTATTTGCGGCCGCTGGGATTGATCCAGGGCGGGTTTTTCTACAAGTACCTGAATGATCCGATTTATTCGGTCACGGTGCCATTCCAAACCGCGACCGAAGGAACTTTAATTAATGGCCCGCACGCGCACATCGAGGGCATCGAGGCCGCCTGGCAGCAGCGCTTGTCCTTCCTTCCCAGCTTGCTAAACGGCATGGGCGTTCGGGCGAACTACAGCTACACACATTCGCGGGCAAGCTTTCCGGTCGCGATCGGAGAGCGAACTGACCATCCCTCTCTATTGCGCACTGCCCCAAACAACTTCAACTTCGACGTGACCTATGACAGGAAGGGCCTTTCTGCCCGCATGGGTCTGACGCACAATGACGGATACCTCTGGTCCTATGCCGGTGCTCCGAGCAAATTTGGAGACGGGGATACCTACCTGTATCCCCACACTCAGGTTGACGCACAAGTAAGCTACTGGATCCCGCGCAGCCACGGACTCCAGGCAATTGTTTCGCTTCTCAACTTAAACAACGAAGTGTTCGGTTTTTATAACGGCAGCGAACGCTTTCCCATTCAGCGGGAGTATTACAGCCGCACCATCTCAGCCGGGCTGCGCTGGACGTTGCGGAACAAGGAACAGTGACCGACTTTTGGAGGCGAGACAACTGACGCGAACGTTAACCTTATTGTTGCTGGTGGCAAGCGTTTCCAGTTGTCTCGCCCAGTCCAACACGACCGAGCAGAGGCCTCCAGCAAAGAAGACACAGAGTGCTGCCACCTCTGAATACCCTGTGCTGGTGGGCGCCGGCGATATCGCAACCTGCGATGATCTGGTGGGCGCAGAGGCCACTGCCAAGCTGATCGAGAAAATCCCCGGCACGGTTTTCGCCGCAGGCGATCTGGCATACCCCGACGGTTCCGATGAGCAATTCCAAAAATGTTACGGCGCTACGTGGGGACGATTTAAAGATCGCACCCGGCCAGCGCCCGGGAACCACGAATACCGCAGCGGCGGCTCCTCTGGCTACACGCGCTATTTCGGCGAAGCTGCCGGCGATCCATCGAAGGGTTATTACAGTTACGAAGTGGGCGCGTGGCACGTCATCGCGCTCAACAGTGAGTGCGATAAGGTTGGAGGCTGCGACGCCGCATCTGCGCAGTTGAAATGGCTGCGGGAGGATCTGACAGCACATCGAGCCACGTGCACGTTGGCCTATTTCCATAAGCCACTTTTCAGTTCCGGAGTCGAACACGGGAATGATCCTACGGTCAAACCTTTGTGGCAGGCACTCTACGCTGCGGGCGCTGAAATCGTGATCAACGGGCACGATCATCATTACGAGCGGTTTGCCCCTCAGGACCCGAATGGGCAATCAGATTCCCAGCATGGCATCCGCGAATTCGTAGTGGGGACGGGAGGAAAAAGCACCCACCGGACATTGGCGGCGACGCCCCAACCTAACAGCGAAGCCCGTAACGCTGACACCTTCGGAGTACTGAAACTCACCTTGCATTCCGGTGGCTATGAATGGAAGTTCGTTCCGCAAGCCGGGAAGGCGTTCACTGATTCCGGCTCTGGAACCTGCCACTAACAGCTCTGACCGCGGGCAGCCGATTTCAGCGCGGCCATTCTTCAGAGGCCATGGCCCCTCGTAGTACACTCCTCGCGTTCATAAGTCACTCCCAATTAAATCGTTCCGAGGAGATGCATGCTCCGCTTCATGGCTGTGACGCTGTCGCTTTTCCAACTCCTCACAACATTGCTGTGGTCACAAAACAATGTTGCGCCCGATGTGGCGCAGCCTGGGTCTATCGAGGCCATCGCCGCCGCCACTGGCGACAAGCGTTTCATGTCGCCCTGGGTGTCTTACCTCCCAGCCTCGGCCACGGTGCCCTCGCCGCTGACTTTTTTCGGACGAATCACCGGCGCTCCCGGTGAGTTCGCGAACACGGCACAGGCCCAGGCATACTGCCGCATGCTTGCGGCGGTTTCGCCGAGAGTACGAGTGTTTACCATCGGGCGCAGCGAGGAAGGGCGAGAGATCCTCATGGTAGCGATTGCGGACGAAGCCGGAATTCGCGACCTTGATCGCCTGAGAGCGGCAACCGCAGCCTTAGCGGATCCGCGCACTACTGATCCTGCGGCCGCAGAGCGCATTATTCAAAACGCGCGGCCGATTTACTACTTCAATGCTGGACTGCACTCAGATGAATCAGGCTCTACTGAGGCGACTTTGGAATTGGCTTATCGTCTGGCCGTGTCCGAACAGCCGATGATCAAGCGGATCCGTGAGCAGATGGTTGTCCTTCTGAATCCCGTTTCGAATCCCGACGGACGAGACAAGGTGGTGGAGTGGTTCTATCGGTATCTGAAGGGCAAGACCGATTACGCATCGTTGCCCCGGCAGTCGCCGCCCTATTGGTCGAAATATGCGTCTGTGGACATCAACCGCGACTCCCATCAGGCAACTCACGAGACTACGAAGGCGGTCCGTCGTATGTTTTTTGATTGGCACCCAGTCGTCGTGCATGACATTCATGAGGGTATGCCGATGCTGATGAGTTGGAATGGCACCGGCCCGTACAACCCCAATGTTGACCCTATTACCTACGGCGAATTTCTGGCCATGAGCTTTCATGAAGTCGAGACCATGACCGCGATGGGAATGCCGGGAGTCGCGACCTGGAACTTCGGGGAAGCATTCAGCCATTTTTACCTTGATTCCGTGGCCATGAACCATAACAGCACGGGCCGGGGCTACGAGACTTGGGGAAACGGAACGGCGGAGACGGTGAAACGTATTGTTGATCCGGCAGAGATGACCAAGGAATGGTATCGGCCGTTGCCGCCGACAACCCGGGAAGTGACCTGGTCGGCGCGCGACAACTTGAATTACACAGAGACGGGCGCGCTCGCCGTGCTGGATTACAGCGCCGGCAGGGCCAAGGAAATGCTGCGGAATTTTTACACAAAGGGATGGAACTCCTGGCAGAAGGGATTGAACGAGCCGCCATACGCGTTTCTGATTCCGCAGGACCAAGGTGACCACACGCGCGTAGCCCAGATGGTGGAGCGGTTGATGGGGCAACACATTGAGGTCGCACAAACGAAAGCGCCACTCAAACTGAAGGAGGGCAGCTTTGCTGCGGGTACCTATGTGGTGCCCCTGGACCAGCCATATCGCAACTATGCAGTGGACCTGCTAGCGCCGCAGCATTATCCCAAGGACAGCAATGAACCCTATGACGACGTGTCCTGGGAGCTGCCGGCGAACTTTCACCTGCAGGCGATTCCAACAGCCGACGTGTCGGTGCGTTCAGCGGCGCTGACACCCTTGACCGAGCCGCCGCACCCAGCGGGAAATGTGAACGGCGCCGGTCCAGTGTTTCTGTTGAAGGACACAGGCCAGGAGGCGCTTCTTGCTGCGCGATATCGGCTTGCGAGTTTCGGAATTGAGATTGCCGAGCGCGCCTTCAAAGTGGGCGGAACCGACTTCCCTGCGGGCTCGTGGATACTTCCGGCGCAAGCGGGATTAGCTGATGCCGTTCGCCAGACTGCATCTGAGCTAGGCCTGGACTTCACCAGCACATCTGCGGTTCCTGACGTGCAACATCATGCGGCCAAGGCGGCCCGCATCGGCGTCTGGGTGCCATGGGCGGATACGGACTCCATCGGATGGATTCGCTACTCGCTCGATCAGCGCAAGGTGCCCTACACCTATTTGCGTGATGAAGACATCAGAGCCGGCGCGCTGCGCAATCGGGTTGACGTGATTGTCTATGGGCATGTGGACCTGGAGCTGGCCGAGCAAATCCAGGGACTGCCCAAGCGCTGGAGCCCGATGCCGTTCAAGAAGACGCCAAAAACTCCGAGCTTCGGAACGCCGGCAGAAACGGATGACATCACGGGTGGGATCGGATGGGAAGGCCTGGGGCAGCTGCAGCAGTTTGTAGAAGATGGTGGATTGCTGGTCACGCTGGGCAGCGGCTCAATGCTTCCCTTGGAAGCGGGAATCGTCCGCGGGGTGCGGCGCGCGGCCGGTGGTGTGCCTCGCAGCACTCAGGGCGGCGGTGGAGCATCGGCAGCGGCGGCACAGACCGCCCCGACCCGCACCCCCGGCGCGCATGTGCGGGTGACTTTCGATCGCCCCGACCATCCGTTGGCTTATGGCTATTCGCCGCGCACCTGGGTTTTTCGGCAGAACTTTCCCCTGTACGACGTGCCGCGTCACTGGCTGCGGATGGCCTATTGCACCACCTGTCTGGATGGGCCGGAGGACCGCAGCGGAATTGTCATGGAGTGGGGAGATCGCGAGGGCGCGCCGTTTGTGGTAAGCGGACAAGCCTGGGGCGAAGACCGGCTCGTTGGTCGACCGGCAATCCTCGACATGCCCGTCGCGCATGGGCATGTAGTAAGTTTCAACTTCAACCCGCTGCATCGCGACATGAATCGCGGCGATCATCGCCTGGTGTGGAACGCGATCCTGAACTGGCAGGCGATTGTGGCGGGGCAGCGATAAGCTGATCATAGTGCCCAACTACTTACTGAGTGTCGAAAAGAACGGCTTTGCGGTTATCCCGAACTGCGGCCAGCGGTGGATCAAGCGGAAGTAATCGGGCGTCAGGTCGTCTGTAGTAAAAGATTTCCCGCACGATCAATCTTGAAGTTCCAGCCGGGCGGAACCACTGTAGTCGCGCTGTATTCGGTGACGATCGCCGGCCCCGAGTAGCTCTTGCCCGTGGCGAGCGCTGCGCGATCGTAAACAGCGGCAGCCACACTGCGGCCATTGAAAAACACACGCGCATGGGACGGCTTCGCCTGCCTGCCGTCAGGTGCTGGGGGTTGGAAGTGGGGCGTTACGTTGTTGGGCAATCGCGCCCGCGAACGCAGAGTAACGATCTCGATTTCGGAGCCGGGGCGGCTGTATCCATACCGGCGCTGATGTTCATGATGAAAATCGCCCAGCCAGGCGCGGCTGAATGGAACGTTCAACTCGTATCCCTGGCCGCGATAGCGGACGTCGAGCGTGTGCTGACGGCGCACCGCCCCCCGGCGGGATTTCGTCAGCCACTGCTCGCGACGGAAATCGGCCTGCGCAGCGCGATCGAATTCTGCAAACTGTGCGCGGAGTTCGCGTTTGGGCGAACGCCCGGAAACCCGCCAAAGGACGGTGCGCGAGTAGTCTTTCACAATGTCGCTGGCCAAAATACCGTAAGCGGAAAGCGCACCCGGCATTGCCGGTACCAGAACGCGAGGGATACCCAACGCCTGCGCCAGATCGCAGGCGTGCACGCCACCGGCGCCGCCGAAGGCCACCAGAGTGAAGTCGCGCGGATCGAAGCCGCGTTCGATGGAGACCACGCGGATGGCTTTTTCCATGGTGGCGTTCACTACCCGAATCACGCCGCCGGCGAATGCTTCGGGAGTACGCAGACCCGGGCGAAGGAATTTGTGATTGTGCTTCAGCCAGCGTTCAACAATTCGGCGGGTGCGAGTCACATCCAACGTGAACTCGCCACCTAAAAAATTGTCAGGCGACAGTCGCCCGAGCAGGAGGTTGGCATCGGTGACGGTTGGCTGCTCACCTTTTCCATAGCAGATGGGGCCGGGATCGGCGCCGGCGGATTCTGGCCCCACACGCAGCGCGCCTGCCGCGTCAAAGCGCGCAATCGAGCCGCCGCCCGCGCCAACGGTATGAATGTCGAGCATGGGGACGCGCACCGGCAGTCCGGCAATCTCTGCTTCGTTCGTTGCGCGCGGCTGACCCTCAACCAGTGCCACGTCAGTTGAAGTGCCACCCATATCAAAGGAGATGATCCGCTCAAAGCCGCTGCGCGCCGCAACCGCCGACGCGCCGACGACGCCACCGGCGGGTCCTGAGAGCACGGTGCGCACGGGTTCCTCTGCCGCTGACGTAAGAGATGTAATTCCACCGCTGGATTGCATCACAAAGATCGAGCTGCCAGCCGAATGATGGGTGCCCGCTGCGTCCTTGAACCTGGATCCGAGGCGAACCTCGCCCTCCCACTCAGAGACGCGGCTTTGAAGACTGCGCAGGTAGTGCTGCATCACCGGCTGCAAATATGCATTCATCACCACGGTGCTGGCGCGCTCGTATTCACGGAACTCCGGAAGAATGACGTGGGAGATCGAGAATGGAACTGCGTTCTCGCCTTTGCGGCCGGGGCGACCCCTCCCGCCTAAGGCAGCAGCCACCATGCGTTCGTTTTGTGGATTGGCAAAGGAGAATAATAAAGAGACCGCAATGGCTTCCGGGTGCTGCTCTTCAACCGCCACACGAAGCTCGTTTAATTCTTCCGCGCTTGGGGCGCGCAAGATTGTGCCCTCGCAACCCGTGCGTTCAGGCACGCCGAAGCGCAGCTCTGGGGGAACCAGTGGCTCTATAGGATCGAAGAAAAAGTTGTAAAGCTTGGGCCTTGCCTGGCGTCCGATCTGAATGGAATCTTCGAAGCCTTCTGTGGTGACGAAAGCCACGCGGGCGCCCTTGCGTTGTAGCAGCGTATTCGTGCCCACGGTGGTACCGTGCAACAGCACTACGCCGCTCGCAAGGCCGGTGCGGCGCAACGTCTCAACGATCGCTTGCGATGGATCCGCGGGCGTGGAAAATACCTTCACGATGCGAATCCGGCCGTTCTCCAGCCATACGCAGTCGGTAAATGTTCCGCCAGTATCCACCGCTACGCGGGTGATCTCTGCTAAAGGAATGGATTTGCGAGCTGGTGATTTCCGCGCCATTCTGGATGAAAACTGGTTTTTCCAGCCGTGACAATTTAACATTTGTCATCAGCAGCGCCCGCGAGGAGTGAATGAGCAACCCTGAGAAGCAATCCCCTCCAGAGAAACCGGCCAAGCAAGAAGAATGCGATCGGGAGAAGATGCTGGACAAAACTCTAGCCGATACCTTCCCCGCGAGTGATCCGCTCTCCAGCGATCCCGACCCGCAGTGCGAAGATCCAGAAGAGGCCGCGTAATCCCACAAAGTAATCGTCGCAGGTCAGGACAGGATCTTGCGCATGTGGAAGGCGTCAACGCTGTTCTGGTAATAGCGAGGGATGGTCTTCACCAGTTCGTACCCGTGTCGCTTATAGAAAGTCAGCGCAGGCAGATTGTCCACCGCAGTTTCAAGTAAGACTTCAGTACAGCGCGCCGCCCGGAGCCGCTCTTCGGCTGTCTTCATCAATGCTGAACCCATGCCGGACCGGCGAGCTGTGGGCAGCACGTCAATAGTAATAATGTGGCCGCTGCGGCCGGCGTGGGCTTCGGCCACCAGGAACCCACTCAAGGCTGGATTTTCTGATTTATTGCTGCCTCCATCTCCCATCGATGCCACAAGTGTGAAAGCACCTCGCCCGCCCATGTAATTACGCAGTTCGGTCCTGGAATAGGCGATGCCGGGAGGAAAGCACTGCTGGTCAATCTTCCAGAGCTTTTCGAAATCTTCGGGCGAAAAATCGCGGATTCGGTAGTCCACTCGACAATTGTACCGGGCGTGAAGGACTGGCCGTTCCGCGGTTGACCGCATTCGCCGTCGTGGCCGTCCGTTACTACTCAGTTAACAGACGTCGCTTCCGATCACTAAACATTCCACAACTCTCTTGACAAATGTGCAGCACTCGCTCGATAATCCCTGCCCGTTCGGTTGCGGCCACTGGCGGGCGTTTCAGAAGGCTGCGACCAGCATTGAGTGTGCGAGTGGGTTTCTCGAAGATCCCCCAACCAGGTTTCCGCGGTCTCCATCAGGAAAGAAAATCCCTTACAAGAGGAGTGTCATGAAACGAATTTCGTTTCTGCTCGGCCTAATGATTTTTGCTTTGCTAACCGCTGGAGTGATTTTTACTCTCAATTCATCCCAGGTAAAAAAGCAGAGAACTACAGCGTCCATCAGTCCCGTTTCAAACCGAACATTAACGGTGGGGACTGCGGAGATTGCCAAGAGCACCGCAGCGCATCACAAAAAACCAGTCGTCCGATCGGTGAAACCAACCGGCAAGCAGCTCCCGGTTAATGAAGAGGGCATGCCCATCGCTCTATCGCGTCACCTTGAAAAGCTCAAGGAGGCAATCCCCGGAAACGGCGGAGAATCGCGCGGCGGCCCCGGATCGGCTGCGGAAGCGGCATTCCTGCAACGCGCTTACCCAGAACATGACATCCCCGTGTCCCGGATTACGACTGCCCGCAGGGCCTTCTCCGGTCACAAGGACAAAGGTTTCAATCGGGTGCGGCGCAGGACGCGTGGCTGGGCGAACGTGGGCCCCAGCAATGCAGTCTATCAACTTACCCCTTTCCGCATCGCGTATGTGCCCAACGAGTATTCGGCTGGGGGACGGACCACGGCGCTAGCCATTGCGAATAATTGCGGAGCGGGTGGTGGGGACAGGTCTGGAGAAAACGCTGGCTGCAGAATGTGGATAGCGGCAGCGGGCGGAGGCATCTGGCGTACCGACAACGCGCTGCAGTCCCAGCCCCAATGGAGATATCTATCGACCCCATTCGAGATCAACGCGGTAGGTTCGATCGCCATCGATCCCAACGATCCCAGCGGCAACACGATCTGGGTCGGCACGGGTGAAGCTAACGCTTGCGGTAGCGGCTGCGAGGCCGGAGTTGGGTTGTACAAATCCACCAATGGCGGGAATACTTGGGTTGGGCCACTAGGAAAGTCGGCCTTCAATGCCCGCGGTATTGGCACCATTGCCGTCAAACCCGGCGATTCGAACACCATTTACGCAGCTTCAACCCGAGCGCTTCGGGGGCAGTCCTCAGTCTGTTGTGGTGGAGTAGTTACGCTGACGCCTGGCGCACCCAAGTGGGGACTGTATAAGTCCAGCGATGGTGGAGCGACTTGGTCTTTCATCCACAATGGTTTTTCCACTACCGCTCCCTGCACTGGCGACATAACTGAAGCCAGCAACGGTACACCCTGCTCGCCACGTGGCGTCCGGCGAGTCGCGATTGACCCTTCTGACCCGAACACTGTGTACGCGTCATCGTACGCGCGTGGTGTTTGGCGTTCGAATGACGGAGGGGCCACCTGGACACAGATCAAGCCGTCCCTGAATGCTGCGCAAACTACCACACGCCCGGAAATTTCAGTGACGCGCCTGGCCAGCGGCAAGACGCGTATGTATGTGGCCGAAGGGAACGTGGGTGCGCCTTACAGCCGGCTGTTCCGTAGCGACGATGTTCAGAGCGGCGCGCCGGTGTTCGCAGATCTAACCAGTCCAAATCCTGCTGATCCGGGATATGGATCTTTTAATTTCTGCACCGGACAATGCTGGTACGACGACTATGTCTTTACGCCGCACGGGCATCCGGACGTGGTTTATTTGCTGGGCTCTTATCAGTATGGTGAGGCGCTTGGCATTTCCAATGGCCGGGGAGTCGTTCTCTCGACTGACGCCGGAGTATCGTTCACGGACATGACGATGGATGCGACGGATGATGTCCACCCCAATGGAATTCATCCCGACCAGCACTTCATTGTGGTCAATCCAAACAATCCTTTCCAATTCTTCGAGTCTTCCGACGGCGGCGTGATCCGCTCCAGCGGCCAATTCGCAGACGTATCAGGGAGATGCGACTCGCGTGGGCTTGCTGAGCCGGCACTCAGCCGTTGCAAACAGCTATTGTCGCGGGTGCCCACGGTGCTGCAAGGCGTAAACAAGGGCCTGACGACTCTTCAGTTCCAAAGTCTCACGGTGAATCCCTTTGACGTTAGCGACCTTCAGGGTGGAACTCAGGACAACGGCACATGGGAGTCCTATGGCAACACGGTTAAATGGCTGCAGACCATCCATGGTGACGGCGGACAGTCCGGCTTTGACGTCAGCAATCGTCATTTCCGATTCCATACCTTCTACGCTGCCCAACCCGACGTAAACTTCAGCGATGGCTTAATTGCTGACTGGAACTGGATCGGAGATCCGCTCCTGTATGAGGCCCAGGAGTTCTACATTCCGATCATCTCTGATCCTAAGGTCAGCAGAACTATGTTTGCCGGCACTTCACATGTGTGGCGGACGAAGACCCATGGCATGGGCTCGATGACGCTCAGCGAGTTCCGCGCGCACTGCAATGAGTGGACCGGAGATTTCACGGTTACCTGCGGTGACTGGCAGCCGCTCGGAGATCCAGGGCCGGCTGGCCAGTTGAATTCGCCAACCTACGGAGATCGCGTGGGAGGTGATGTTGCTTCCGTGAGGCGGAGCGCAAGTGACTCTTCCACAATGTGGGCGGCAACTTCAACCGGGCGTGTTTTTATTTCCAAGAATGCCGCCGCAGAACCCGCGGCGAGCGTGACCTTTACCCGATTGGATAGCCTCGCCCCCAATAGTCCGGGACGATTCATCAGTGGAATTTACATTGACTCTGCCAATGCAAACCACGCCTGGATCTCATACAGCGGCTACAGTGCCGCCACCCCGACCACACCCGGTCACGTATTCGAAGTGACCTACAACCCGATTGCGGGGACCGCAACCTGGACCAATCGGAGCTATGACTTGAACGACATCCCCATTACAGATGTCGCGCGTGATGACCAAAGCGGTGACCTCTATGCGGCAAGCGATTTCGGCGTCTTCCGCCTTGAATCCGGCGAATCGAGCTGGGGACTGGCAGCGCCGGGAATGCCCAACGTGGAAGTTGCCGGACTCACGATCGTGCCTAAGGCGCGCAAACTATTCGCCGCCAGCCACGGTCTGGGCGCGTGGGTGTTAAACCTTCCCTAACCCGAGGTAAGAGCAATCAGGGCCGCTTACGGGCGGCCCTTTTATTTTTCAGCCAGAATATGGTGATTGCCGAGCGCCAGCGAATTAGAACGTGGCCGTGGAGGCGTCAGTCGCCAACTCTTCAAGGGCTTCAAAGAGCCGGGATGAGCAGCGGTCGTGCACGTCGAGCGAATGCAGGGGCACACTGGCTGAGAAATGCGGAGAGTGGCGCTGAAAGCTGACGGTTTGAAAATCACAATCTCGTGAAGCCAGGAAGCCATCCATCATGTTCGTAAGGTCCCGCTGCCAATCTCCCCGCGTTGTCAACACAATGGGGCCGCTGCGTACCAGCATGAGGCGATTGGGATCAGGGGTAGTCCGGCGGGGCAGCTTGCGCTGCCAACGATAGTTATTCACTTCCAGGTTGAAGGCCGGGGGACAATCGAGGTCGGCTTCGAATGTAAGCGTCTCCTGCTCACGACGACAGCGGCTGATCAGCCAATTCAGTGGCATCTCACGGGGCAAAAGCCGAACACAGACCCGGGCCTCATGAAAGCGCTGCGAGCTGAAGTGAATGTGCACCAGGAAACGGGAAGCGCTCACCCAGCAAACTCGCGCCACTCGCCCATGGCCGGCACAGGCGTCGCAAATCCATTGCACGATGCGAACCGCGCGATTGCGGTTGACGTGAATGAACCAGAAATACCAGGCCGACACCACGGCAACTGCGAGGACCAGATCGAGGATCGCCATCCACAACGGCATCCTTTACACAGATGCCGGTTTCAGGCAACGCAGATGTCAGGAGAAAAGTGCCTCGGCGGTGATTCAACTGTACTCAGGCTGAGGTTTTTACCTCGATTCCTGCCCACTTTTCGAGCAGGGCAAGGGTCGAGGCATAGTCCAAGTCGGCCTGGCCTTCTTCAGTAGCTACTTCGTAGATTTCGTCCACAGTTTCCAACCCAGGTAGTTTGACCCGCGCTTCCTTGGCGGCATCGAGCATGAGGTGAATGTCCTTATGCATAAGCCGGAGAGGGAAATTAGGAGAGAAATCGTGCCGCAGAACAAAGGGCGCCTTATAGTCCACCACTCCCGAGCGCACCATGGTGGACTGAATCAGTTTGACCAGGGTTTCCGGTTCGACTCCTAGCTTGGTGGCCAAGGTCAGGCCTTCGGCAAAACCTTCATAGATAAGGGCGATCATCAGGTTCAGGGCCAGCTTGGCCGATTCTCCCTTTCCCACGTCGCCCATGCGGACGACCGTCTTGCCCATGGCTCGAAAGAGTGGATCCAAAGTAGCGATCGTGTTCTCTGAGCCGCCCACCATAAAGATGAGTTGGGCGTTCTCGGCACCGATTTTGGAGCCGGTAATCGGGGCATCCACGTAATCACAGCCCCGTGCCCGCAGGCGCTCGGCAAAGCGCACCGTGGCGGAAGGGGAGATGGTGCTGGAATCCACCACGATAGCTCCCGGGGTAATGGAACTCTCCACACCCTGCGCGCCGAACAATACTGCCTCGACTGCCTTCGTATCGGAAACGCACATCCACACCACTTCGGCATTCTGCACAGCCTCAGCAGGCGTAGCGGCCGACTGCCCGCCTTCCACTTGCCGTCCCGGCGTACGATTCCAAACTGTGACCTCGTTACCTGCCTTTACGAGATTGGCCGCCATAGGACGGCCCATGATTCCCAGACCTAAAAATGCAACCCTCATTTACCCCTCTTTCCGAAGCTACGCCGATTAGAAATTACGCCGCGCGGAACGGTCAAGCAGAGGCTGAAAATTTCCCGAGTAGTCTCGGCTAGAATGGGCGGAGTTGCAGGCGGAATTGCAGACGAAGCTAAGGCGACGTTGAAGCGTATGGCGCCAGAGCTTGCGGGCGTTCTCCCGAGTGCATCATCAACACTGCCCAATGCGTCTAATTGGAGTAGTCGGCTAACCAATCCATGCTGAATCTGACGCTAAGGCGACGGGCGGGCCAGTTTACACGCCTGGTGCGCCACTCTGTAGTGACTCCCAGGACGGGCCAGACGCACAAGCCAGTGCTCGCCGCGAATGGCGAGTTGGGGGTTACGTTCATCGGGCACGCCAGTTTCTTCGTGCAGATCGGCGGGCGGAGTGTTCTGATTGATCCTAATTTTGCCCCCTGGTTGTTCGTGTTGAAACGGCTGCGTCGGCCGGGGCTGCGCATTCGCGACTTGCCCGCCATTGACCTGGTGCTGGTCACACACGCGCATTTTGATCACCTGCACCGGCCCTCGCTACGCGCCATTGCACGCGCAACATTGGAACGGGGTGGCAGGCCACCCGCGATCATCGTGCCTCCGCATGTGGTGGACCTGGTTTCCGACCTCGGGTTTGAAGAGATCATTGAGCTGGATTGGTGGAACAATCATCGTGCTGGAGGACTCACGATCACCAGTGTGCCCTCGCGGCATTGGGGCGCGCGGGTGATCAAAGACCGCCACCGCGGCTACGGCGGGTATGTGCTTCGCGGCAGCCGCCACTCCGTTTACCATGCCGGTGACACGGCGTATTTCTCCGGCTTCCGCGAGATCGGCCGGCGACTGCATCCGGAGCTCGCGCTGTTGCCCATTGGCGCGTACAACCCTCCCGCGTTCCGCAACGTGCACACTAGCCCCGAGGACGCGATGAGGGCTTTTCTCGACCTGAAAGCCCGCTGGATGGTGCCCATGCACTACGGAACTTTTCGCTTGTCGCACGAACCGGTGGATGAACCACTTCAGTTGCTGGAAAAAGAGGCGCGAGCGGCCGGGGTTGAAGACCAGGTCGTGGTAATGGAAGAAGGGGTCACCAAGTTCTTTTAGTTTCTCAGTTTCGAGTTTCGAGCTTCGAGTTCCTGCAGTAATCAGGTGAAACTTGAAACGCGGTCAAGCGAATCAGTACGCCAACAGGATTCGCAAATCGCGGACATTGTTTCCCGTGGGACCGGTGATAATCGCGTCGCCCAGAGCTTCAAAGAGTGGAAAGGCATTGAAGCTTTTGCGTGCCTCGGCCGGATTGTGACCAAGCTTGCTGGCCCGTTCCAGAGTGCTGCCGTCAGCGACCGCTCCCGCAGCCGGGCTGTTGCCATCTATGCCGTCGGTGCCTGCGCTGAGAGCGGTAATGTTTTGCCCCGCAATTTTTTCTGCGCAATAGAGTACGAATTGCTGGTTGCGACCGCCAATGCCGCCATCCGCCACTCGCACCGTAACTTCGCCACCTGAGATCAGGCATACCCGCTCCACGCCCTGACGCAGAGCCCGCAGGCGATCGAGAAGATAATCGGCCGCCTTCTCGTAATCCCAGTCATCGGGACGGTTATCAATCTCGACTGCGAAGCCGGAGCGGGCAGCTTCAGCGGCTGCCGACTGAACTGCATGTTTGTTGGAGAGGATCGTCCACCAGCGGGAATGCGCGAAGGCGGTATCACCGGGCTTGGGAGTTTCCTCAAGGCGTCGCTCCAGGAATAGACGCCGTACTGATTCCGGAAACTGCTCGGCAAGAGAGTACTTCACGGCAATGGCATAACAATCCTGCACTCGCGAGGAGTCCGGCATGGTTGGACCGGAGGCCAGAGAATCAGGCGAGTTTTCGGGAACGTCGGAAACCAAAATGGAAACTTGGTGCGCGCCCGCGGCAGCGACCGCCATGCGGCCCCCTTTAATTGTCGAGAGGTGCTTGCGAATCGCGTTGATTTCGGCGATGGTTGCGCCGGACAGAACCAGAGCCCGATAAGTTGCAACCAGATCATCGAGGGTGATGCTGTTGCTGATCGGCTTTTCGGCAATTGCCGATCCGCCGCCGCTGATAAGAAAAATAACCAGAGGCGGGGTCTGTTGCTTCGACACCCTTCGTTTGCGCAGGAACTCCAATATGGCTTGTGCCCCGCGAACCGAATTGGCGTTGGGCAGAGGGTGGCCGCCGCGAAAGTACCGAAATCCCTTCAGTGGCGAAACCGGATCAGAGGCGCCCACGGCGACCCCGGTGATGCGGTCTCCCAACTCCTGGTGTAATGCGTCGAGCATCGTATACGCGGCCTTGCCGATTGAAATTACGGCGACGCGCTTGTGCCGCTTCAGATCGTAGAGGTCCTCCCCCACGCGCAGGACAGCTCTATCGAGCTGCACATGCCGTGTGAATGCTTTGCTGATGCTGGTTTCGCGGAGTGCCCTCAGGAAGATCTCGCGGGCGGTGGAGCGCATCGGCTGCGTTTCTTTCGCCTGGTTACCCGCGGCATGGTTTGAAGGCGGCATAACTCAATGTGCGACCTGCTGCAGCACAGCGTCACGTACCCAGTTCTCGATGGTGCGGCGGAGTTCAGCCAGGCGGCCTTCGAAGAAATGGTCCCCAGCCTCGATCAGCACCAGTTCCTTCGGTGGCGCCACCGATTCCACCAGCCGCTTGAGTGCAGGCTGCGGCCCATACTGGTCCCGCGCTCCGCTTACGAAGAGCTTCGGCAGCGGGCACTCTTTAAGAAAGGAGTAGTCATAGTTGCGGTCGTCAATTGGCGCCACCGGGGTACCGAGCGAGATCAGCGCGACCACATTGGGATCAGAGCAAGCGGCGCGCAGGCCAACCGCCGCGCCGAATGAGAACCCGGCAAAAATAATGGGCAGATTGAACTCTCGTTTCAACCATTCCAGCGCGACGCGGACATCTTCCGCCTCTCCGCGTCCATGATCGTGTTCTCCCTGGCTCAGGCCGGTGCCGCGGAAATTGAAGCGCAGCACAGGAAATCCAAAGCCGTTCAGCGCCTTCATGGCGTGAAAGACAACTTTATTGTGAAGGGTGCCACCGAAAAGCGGGTGAGGATGACAAACCAACGCCACGTGTGTGGCGTCTTCCCGGCCACTATTCAATAGGGCTTCCAGCTTGCCCGCAGGCCCTTCCAGGGAAAAAGATTTGATCTGCGAATCGGCCATAAAGATTGAAACATTGACGGATCGAGGAACTGAATCATCGCATCCGTGCTTAACCGAGTCACCAGCCAATGTCTAAATGACTCAGGGATTCAATCATTCACTAATTGAATATACGTTATCCTGCTTGCACTGATGGACATCATCTCTCTCACTCGTCAGCTTGTAGACATTGAGTCAATCACCGGCAATGAAGGCCCGGTGGGAGAATTCCTGTACCGGGAACTCTCCCGGCTGGGGTACCAGGTGAAGAAAATGCCGGTGGAGGGCGACCGCTTCAACGTGCTTGCAAACCCGCCACAGCAGCCCAGACCGGCGCTCTTTCTTTCTACTCACATGGACACGGTGCCGCCATTTATTCCATCGTCCGAGGATGTGGGCCGAATCTATGGTCGCGGATCGTGCGACGCCAAGGGAATCATTGCGGCACAGATTGCGGCGGCGGAGCGGCTCCGCAAGCAGGGACTATATGTCGGGCTGATGTTCCTGGTGGGCGAAGAAAAAGATAGTCAAGGGGCACAAGTAGCAAATCAGCAGCCGCAGGGATGTAAATTTCTGATTAACGGTGAACCCACTGAGAACAAGATGGCGCTGGCGTCGAAAGGGACCCTGCGGGTGGAGGTCACTGCAAAAGGCCGAATGGCGCATTCGGCCTATCCAGAACTAGGCGAATCCGCAATTGAGAAATTGCTCGAAGCCCTGAACCGGTTGCGGAATGTGCCCCGTCCCGTGAATGAAGAGATTGGGCCGACGACCGTCAACATCGGCGTGCTCGAAGGCGGGCGCGCGCCCAATGTGATTCCCGATTACGCCCGCGCCCATTTGTTGTATCGGCTGGTCGGACCGGCGGAGGAGCTACGGCGGAACATTGTTGCAGCAGTTGGCGACCTGGCAGAGGTCAACTTCGTGCTCGAGATCCCCTACATGCGACTGCGCGCCCTTGACGGTGTGCCGACCATGGTTGCGGCCTTCACTACAGACATTCCGGCGCTCACCAATTGGGGCGAACCGATGCTGGTCGGACCCGGGTCCATTCATGTCGCCCATACTGAAAGGGAGTACATAGAAAAGGACCAGCTAGCGGCAGCCGTGGATCTGTATTGCGCAATCGCCGAACGTGCCTCAGCGACAAAAGCCGGCTGATCCTGCATGGGCGAAAGCAGTCGCAAATTCGACGTGATTTCATTAAACTCTGGAGTTTCAAGCTCCTCTCAGGCGCATTCATCTCTATGGTGCTGAAATCCGAGTCGCGCAGCACGGTGTTGATGTCCGACGAACCTAAGCGTTCGGTAATGGTTGACCTGAGAAGTGACACCGTCACCAAGCCCACACCCGAAATGCGGCGGGCGATGGCCGAAGCCGAGGTCGGCGATGATGTTTATGGCGAAGACCCGACGGTCAATCGCCTGGAGCAACGCGCAGCGGAAATCTTCGGCCGCGAGGCGGCGATCTTCGTACCCACCGGCACCATGGGTAACACCATCGCGGTAAAAGTGCATACCCGTCCCGGGCAGGAAGTGATTTGTGACGAACGCGGCCACGTTCTGAACTATGAAATGGGCATGATGTCGCATTTCTCCGGGTGCGTGCCGCGGACAATTGCCGCGAAAGACGGAATCCTAACCTGGCCGGAGATCAAAAAACGCATTGCACCTAAGATTTACTATCGCGCGCAGACCGGTCTGGTTGAACTGGAGAACACTCACAACATGGCGGGCGGAACGGTATACCCGCAAAATGTGTTGGACGAAATTTGCGACGGCGCGCATGAGGCTGGCTTGCCGGTGCACCTGGATGGAGCACGCATTTTTAATGCGGCAACCGCGCTTGGCCGGCCGGTGGCGGCGATCACCAACAAGTGCGACTCGGTGATGTTCTGCCTGTCAAAGGGCCTGGGAGCGCCGGTAGGCTCCATGCTGGTGGGGAGCCGTACCTTCATTGACCAGGCGCGGGTGTATCGTAAATCGCTGGGCGGTGGCATGCGGCAGGCAGGAGTGCTGGCGGCCGCAGGTCTGATTGCGCTGGAGAAGATGCCGGCGCGACTTGCGGAGGACCACGAAAATGCCCGACGGCTGGCGCAAGGACTTGCCGAAATCCCTGGAATCCAGCTGGACGCGAGCAAGGTAGTGACCAACATTCTTGTTTTCAATACAGCCGGAACTGGCCTGAGCTCGTTTGAGATCTGCAAAAAGCTGGGCGAGCGCAATATTCTGGCCAGCGGCATTGATGCGGAGAATATCCGTATGGTCACGCACAAGGATGTGGATCGCGAGGGCTGCACGCGGGCAATCGAAGCACTGGCCGAGATTTGCAGACGATGAAGCTGATTGGAGGCTGCTATGGGTCTCTATTCGCATTACGACGGGGCACATAATCATCCCGTCAATCGGGCGCTGCACATGCTGGCGATCCCGCTGGGGTTTTCCTCATTAATTGTGGTCTGGTTCCATCCCATCATTGCGGTGCTGCTCATTCCGACAGCGTTTGCACTGGCCTGGCTAGGCCACCTTATTGAAGGCAACAAGCCGGCCTTTCTGAGCAATCCTGCGCATGTCTTTGTGGCACCGGTGTGGATGGTGAAGAAGATATTGCGACGGCAAGGAACAGAGAAGCCTGCATGAACATTGAAATCAAGCGTTGTTTCTGGTGAACCGACACGCGACAGCGGGCCGGGAGCCTGAAACGTGAGCTCGAAAAGAACCCCGGAGTGAAGGTGAAAATCCGCATGGGCGGATTAGGATCACTCGACGTAATCGTGGAGGGAAAAACCGTGTTCTCCAAGCAGCAAGCGGGACGAATGCCCACCGCCACGGAGATCATGCAATCCGCTCAAGCGGTTTAATTTGCCCTCCTGGTTTTGCCAACATTAGTTTTGCCAACATTAGTTTTGCTCACATTTTTCCCAGCCCCCGCCGCTGTGTTCTAATGAAGCGTTTTGCGGAACCTGGGCTCCCGTTGCCGGCAGCAACGGGTTGCAAGCCTCACGCGTCCGGGAGGAGTTTTTGGATTTTCAGCTCAACGATGAGCAGCAGCAGCTGCGCAAGAGCGTGCGCGAGTTTGCCGAGCGCGAAATTCTGCCCAACGTAATGAAGTGGGACGAAGCTGGCGAGTTCCCGCTGGCCACCGTCAAGGAACTTGGGAAGCTGGGGCTGCTGGGCACGATTTTTCCACCGGAATACGGCGGCGCCGGCATGGGCTATGTGGAGTACGTGACCGCTATCGAGGAACTGTCGCGTGTGGACGGCTCGGTGGGAATCATCGTGGCTGCGCACACCTCGCTCTGCAGCAATCATATCTTCCTGGCGGGCAGCCAGGAGCAGAAGAAAAAATACATTCCCAGGCTGGCCACGGGAGAATCCATCGGGGCCTGGGGATTGACGGAGCCGGGATCCGGATCGGACGCGGGAAGCGCACGAATGTCAGCCCTGCGCAAAAAAGACTGCTGGGTGCTGAATGGCACTAAGACCTTCTGCACCAACGGACACTATGCGGACGTGGTGGTGGTGATCGCAGTTACCGACAAGGCTGCCCACACCCACGGGCTCTCGGCGTTTATCGTGGAGAAAGGTACAAAAGGATTTCGTCCCGGCAAAAAAGAGAACAAGCTCGGGCTGCGGGCCAGCGATACCGCCGAACTGATATTTGAAGACTGCTGCATTCCAGCGGGAAACTTACTCGGCAAAGAAGGGGACGGCTTCATTGATGCTATGCAAGTCCTGGACGGCGGGCGCATTTCGATTGCCGCCCTCGGGCTGGGTATGGCGCAGGGTGCGTACGAAGCGGCGCTCAAATATTCCAAGCAGCGCAAACAATTTGGACGCCCGATCAGCGACTTTCAGGCAATCCAGTGGAAACTGGCGGACATGGCGACGGAAATTGATGCGGCCCGAATGCTCACCTATCGAGCCGCCTCGATGAAAGACGCCGGCATGAAGACTACTCTGGAGTCGTCCATGGCGAAGCTCTACACCAGCGAAGTCGCTGTTAGAGTCGCAAATGAAGGGGTACAGATTCACGGTGGCTATGGATTCATTAAGGATTATCCAGCGGAAAAGTTTTACCGCGACGTGAAGCTGTGCACCATTGGCGAAGGAACGAGCGAGATTCAGAGGCTGGTGATCGCGCGACAGATTTTGAAAGATTAGAGCATAGAGGGATCGCATGCAGCCTTGTGAGACTTCCGTCCCCACGCAGGACGAACGCACGATGGCGACCTTGGCCCATGTCTTACAACTCGTAGGCTGGTGGATAGCGCCGTTGATCATTTTTTTGCTGAAGCGGGAATCGCGCTTCGTTTCTTTTCATGCCTTGCAGGCATTGCTCCTCCAAATTGCGCACGTTTGCATAGCAGTAGTCGGTATGGTTCTGTGGGTCTTGGTGATTTTCGGGGCAATCATCCGCCATCCACAGACGTCTACAGGACCGCCACCAACATTCTTGCTCATTATGCCGCTATTCTGGTTAGGATGGATGGGCATGTGGGTGTTGGTTTTGGTAGTAGCGATCGTGTACGGGATCAAAGCCGGCCGAGGAGAATGGGCGGAGTATCCACTCTTGGGGCGATTGGCGCGAAAACTGTTAAAACTGGACACCAATGGTCCTCTACTGCAAACCTAGCAGGATTTCGCTTCTTGAATCTGTCCGGTAAAAGAATCTGAATCCTGAAATCCAAACTCTCGTCCAAGGCGTGCGCTCGGGTGATATGCGGGCCCTGGCGCGGGCCATTACATCGGTGGAGAACCGGGAGCCCGAATCGGTGGAGATTCTGAAGGCCTTATTTCCCTTCAGCGGCAAGGCCCGAGTGATCGGCGTGACCGGAGCGCCGGGAGCAGGCAAAAGCACGCTGGTGGACCATCTCGCGCGGCACTATCGCCAGCAGCAGCGCACGGTGGGAATCATCGCGGTGGATCCTACAAGCCCGTTCACTGGCGGCGCCATTCTCGGAGACCGCATCCGGATGCAGGCCCACTATTCCGACCGGGGAATCTATATCCGTAGTATGGCGACTCGGGGTTCGTTGGGCGGACTTGCGGGCACAACCGCCGACGTCGCCACCGTGCTCGACGCCTCGGGACGTGATCTGGTGCTGATCGAAACCGTCGGCGTTGGTCAGGATGAAGTGGATATCGTCCGGCTGGCAGATATAACGGTGGTGATCCTCGTTCCGGGCATGGGCGACGATGTGCAGACCATCAAGGCCGGCATTATGGAGATCGCCGACATCTTCGTAATTAATAAGAGCGACCGGGAAGGCGCGGAACGGGTGGAGCGCGAGATCAGAGCCTTGCAGTCTCTGGCCATACGCAAAGACAGGTGGACGCCGCCGATTGTCAAGACGGTCGCCAGTGAAGGTCAAGGAACGGAGGAGCTGGCGACGGCGATTGCAAGCTACGAAACTTTCCTGCAGAAAGAGAACCGCGCGCTGGAGAAGAAAGTCAGAAACTGGCGCGAGCGTCTGGTGGAAATGCTGCGTGAGAGGTTGCTCTCTCGCGTGCGCGAGCAACTGGGCCAGGACCAACTCGAGCGTTACGCCACTCAGGTTGCCGACCACCAGCGCGACCCGTATTCTCTAGTAGAAGAAATTGTTGGTAAGCTGGGAAAAAAATAATGTTCAGCATTGATCATCTCGGCGTCGCGGTGCGGTCGCTTGCTCAGGCTAAGAAATTTTACGAAAAACTGGGTATGACCGTGATCGGTGAAGAGACAGTCGAGGACGAAAAGGTTCATCTCGCCATGGTGCCGGTGGGAGAGAGCCGCATCGAACTGCTGGAAGCGACATCCGAGGATTCACCCATAGGACGGTTTATCGCCAGGCGGGGCGAGGGGCTACACCATATCGCGCTGCGTGTGCCCGATCTGGCGGCGACGGTCGAAAAGCTGAAGCAAGATGGCACGCGCTTAATTTCCGAGGATATAAAAGTGGGAGCCGGCGGACACCTGTACGTCTTTGTCCATCCCTCGAGCACCGGCGGGGTGCTGCTGGAGCTGTGCGAAGATCCTCCGCAGGGCGTTTAATGCTGCTGCTCGCCACCGATACTTCGGGTAAGCATGGCAGCGTGGCGTTAGCGCGAGGTGATCAGCGCAGCTTCCAGCTCATAGAGATGGTCCCGCTCGAGGGCGGCACATTTTCCGCACAATTGGTCCCACAAATTGCCGACCTTCTCGCCCAGCACAATTTCTCCAAAGACCAAATTGATGGGTTCGTGGTGGCTTCGGGGCCGGGCTCGTTCACTGGACTTCGTGTGGGGCTGGCGGCAATTAAAGCATTGGCCGAGGTCCTGCAAAGACCCATCGCGGCAGTCTCTCTGCTCGAGGTGATTGCGCTGGCCGCAAAGGGAGACGGCCAAATTTTCGCGGCACTCGATGCCGGCCGGGGCGAAGCTTACGTCGGAGAATATGAAGTTGCCGGAGGCCGGGCAAAGACAATCGGCGAACAGTTGCTAAACCGGAAGGAATTTGTCGCTCACGTGCGATCTCATCCTGGTGCGCGGGCAGTCACCCCGGACAAGGGAATCCTGGAGTGGGCTCGCGAAGCGGGATTGCTGGCTGAAGAAATCGAGCGTCCGCGCAGTGATGCTGTCGCGCGCGTAGGGCTGGGGAAGATGCTGGCCGGAGAAAAAGTTTCTCCAGAGGATTTGGACGCGAACTATATTCGGCGATCAGATGCAGAAATCTTCTCCAAGCCAGGACCCTGATCCCGAGCCTATGGTTTCCATCCGCATCGCCAGCCGGTCCGACATCGCCGCCATGCTCGCGCTCGAACGCGCCGCCGAAACGGCTGCCCACTGGTCAGAACCGCAGTATCAGCAAATCTTCTCCGCTCCCGGCAGGCTGGCCTTGGTGGCTGAATCCGACGCTATAGAAGGGTTCCTGGTTGCCCGCCAGATCGGCCCGGAGTGGGAGTTGGAGAACATTGTCGTGAGCTCTGCCGCCGCGCGCCGGGGACGGGCCACTCGCCTTATAACTGAGCTGCTCGAGCGCGCTCGGGCCGAACACGCCGAAGCCATTTTCCTGGAGGTACGCGAGTCCAACCGGCCGGCTCGCGCTCTTTATGAGAAATGCGGCTTCAGACAGGTGGGGCTTCGCCAGGGCTACTATCGCGGCCCAGAAGAGAACGCGGTTGCATATAAATATAGCCTGATACCCCGTTCCTTACGATCCAAGTAGTTCGCGAGACGATTGGTTCACGTAAGTGATTGATGTTTCCCATGTGTTCCACAAGACGTTGTTTAAATCTTCGTGCGTAGCCAGGTTCTCCCTTTCTTCCGAAGGTATCCCGAGAGAAAAGAACCCAGAAACGAACCAACCAGCGTCGTCAGCCCCCAAGTAATGAGCGCTTCCATTTTTGAAACGCGTTCTATTCCATCATGGGTGGTCAGAAAAGCTCGACCGTAGGCTTGCTCGCGCCGAAGACGGCTGCTTACAGGCTTGGCATTGCAGGTTCTCTCTACAACCCGTTAAGGTGCTGCTGAACCGTAAAGCTCCAATCATGCAAGCGGAAGAAAACATCTGCGTTGGTAACGGCCCATTAGTCTCCCTCGAAAGGCCGGTCAATCGTGGGTTTCCAGCCTCTAATAAGCTAGACATCTACTTGGTAGTCACGTTAGAATCCGCGCCCAAAGCCCACTCTGGGCAGGGAGGCTCTCTTGTGAAAAGCGTAATCGCTCCTCGTACCGCTCTCTCGATTGGACTCTTTATGGTGTTAATCGCAGGCCTTGCTCAAGCTGCGACCCCAATCACCAACTGGACAAAGATTACCGCGCGAGGGTCTTACGTATTAACCACGAACATTGTGGCGTCCATCGGAAACGCGATCCCGACTCAGTTCGGTAGAAGTGCGTGCATCTTAGTCAGAAGCAGTTTTGTGACCCTTGACCTTGCTGGCTACACAATAATTGCCGGAGCAAGTTGTGCTCGCCTTTGCGATGGAATTGACTCTGACGTTTTATCTCAAGGCTATCAAGGCATTGAGGTGCTCTCTGGTGCAGTGACCAACTTCAACGCGGGAATATTTTTACCTTTTGGAGCAGGTCACCGGGTCGAGCACATTCGGGCTTTCGCCAACGTTGTTGGGATAGATGTTGGCAACGGAGATTCTCAACACGGCGCGGCACACCGAATCATCGACAATCTTGTGTATTCCAATGGGTCGAGCGGAATCCTTGTAGTTTGCCCTTCAGTAGTGTTGGGAAACATGGCATACCAGAACGGCGGCAATTCGCCCATTGACAACATCTTCGAGGACGGTGGGAACTGCACCAGCGCTAACAACAGCCCTGGTCCGTGAGATCATCTCGTCGTGGTTAAGCCTACGTCGCTTTTGGCGTGTCGGCTTGCGCCGCAAACGGCTGCTTGCAGGGCATTGCAGGTTCTCAAAGCAGCGTGGCCGGGGCGGGCGGGGTGTTGTAGCAGCACCCTTAATTTCACTTTGGTGTAGTCGTATTCGCGAAGATAGGGCGGTATCGGTAAAGCGGGCAGGAAAAGTCGAACTTCGTGAGCGCTACTACCGCGGCCCAGAAGAGAACGCGGTTGCATATAAGTACAAGTTTTAGTGACTTGCCCCGGCTATTCACAGCAAAGCACTTAAACTGCACCAGGACTGAAGCAATCTGGTGGACGACCGCAAGCGGGCGATTTCAGCCTGAAATTGCTATTCGGTGCTGGAAAGGCATTGAAGCCGGGCATGGCCTGTGCTAGTTTGTTGCAGAGATATTACAGGAGGTAGGATTGGATGTTATCTCCTAGAGACGCGCTAATGGCCAACCATGATGAGTTTCGCCGGTTGGCCCAAGAACATCTGCAGTACTCGCAACGCCTCGATTCACTCACCCAAAAAAGATACCTAACCGAAGATGAAAAGCTGGAAGAGGTCCGGCTGAAGAAGCTAAAACTGCGGCTCAAAGACCAGATGGAACAGATTGAGCGGCAGTTCCGCACTGCCCATCAAGTCGCTTAGTCTGCCACCTACCCACCCTCGCGGGGGCGCAGGGCTGTCCCTGCTTCGGGAACAAAGAATCCAACGACATCGGCCACAACTACAGAGGTCGAAAGCCCCTCTTTGCCAATATAATCACTGTTAACCCATGGTTAAGGACGGGTACTATTACGCGCTAGGTCTGCTGGGGGCGGCCCTAGTGATTGGCTGGCTCACGCGGCCAGGCTGGGGTGTGCCGCTGCTGCTTTTGGCCGGCTTTTTCCTATGGTTCTTCCGCGACCCGGAGCGGGCCATTCCGGACACGCCGGGTGCGTTGGTTTCACCGGCGGATGGCAAAGTCACAGATGTGGGCACGGTAGATGTGAACGGTTTGCCGCGCACGCGAATCAGTATTTTCCTGAGCGTCTTCGATGTGCACGTGAACCGCTCGCCGATCGGCGGGGTAATACAGGATGTCCGCTACCAGACGGGGAAATTCCACAATGCTATGGCTTCAAGCAGCGCACAAAGCAATGAGCAGAACATTGTGACTGTGCGGGGCGAGGGACACACCGTAATTTTCAAGCAGATTGCGGGAGTTCTGGCGCGGCGTATTGTGTTCACGAAGAAAATTGGCGACCGGGTACAACGCGGAGAGCGCGTAGGCCTAATCAAGTTCGGCTCCAGGGTGGACGTTATCATGGATGCCGCCGCTGCCCTGCAGGTGAAAGTCGGTGACCGGGTGCGGGGTGGGTCAAGCGTGCTGGCACTCCTCCCGTTTAAAGTGGCAGAAGAGCAAGGTGAAGCGGTTTCTGTGACCAGTGCAATTCGTGAAACTGACGGAGGTTCGCGATGAGGACCCCTTTTCCGCTGCGCCGCAGAGAAGATGACCCATTACGTGAAAAGAGGCAGCGCAAAGGCATGTATCTGCTGCCCTCGATGTTTACGTCCCTGAACATCGCGGCCGGCTACTACGCGATTTCGCAAGTGCTGCAGGGCAGCGTCACCGAGCCCTGGCATTTCGACAACGCAGCGCGCGCCATTGGTATCGCCGTCGTTTTCGACGCGCTGGACGGTTTTTTCGCACGTCTGACCAAGACCAATAGCGACTTCGGCCGTGAGCTGGACTCGCTGGCAGACGTGGTCACATTCGGCGTGGCTCCAGCCCTGCTCGCCTGGGTGTGGGGTTTTCGATTGCTGCCGGTGATGGCGAACTCAGAGCTGCATTCGAAACTGATCCAGATTGGCGGAATTATCAGTTTTGTCTTCTTAATGGCGGGTGCCGGTAGGCTGGCGCGCTTCAATATCCAGGCAAACCCCCAACCTTCAAACCCAGGCCGGCCAGGGAAAAAATACTTCGTGGGGTTGCCGATTCCGGCGGGCGCAGGCGTGATTGCCGCCGTGGTCCATTTTGCTGCTGGAGATCCCATTGCCGTGTGGTGGCTCTCGCTGATCTGGATGGCACTGGTCTTGAGCTGTGCGTTCCTGATGGTCAGTACATGGCGGTTCTATAGTTTCAAAGAATTGGATATGCGCCGGCGTCATCCCGCCCGGCTGATCGTGCTTCTGGGACTGCTGATTGCGGCGATTTGGATCTTTTCCCGGCCCGTGCTGTTTCTGATCGCCATGACGTATATGCTGTCAGGGGTATTTTGGCGTTTGCTTTACGTAGTGCACCGGCGCGGTAGTCCGCCATCCCCACCCGCTTACACGGAGGCCCCGGAGCTCAGGTGAGCCCAGAGTTCAAACCCGCAGCACCAGCTTTGCGTTCAGAGTCCGAACGTGGCGCCGGCAATTATCGTGTGGCAATCGTGGGCGCGGCCACGCTCAAAGGAAAAGAGCTGGTTGACGTACTCAATGATAGAAAGTTTCCGCGTCGTGACCTGAAGTTACTCGACGATGACGAGTCTTTGGGCCAACTGGAAGCGGTAGGCGACGAGGTCAGTTTTGTGCAAGCGGTACGGCCGGAGCACTTCCAGGACGTGGACTTTGCTTTTTTCGCTTCCGAAGAGAAGTTCACCAAAACCCATTGGCATATGGCGCAAAAATCGGGAGCGGCGATTGTAGATCTTTCATTCGCCCTGGAGAACGAACCGTCGGCCAGCTTGCGCTCCACCTGGGTAGAGCGGCAACTAGGACAGGCGCCTTCGCCCGAGCTCCAGCCCGCGCCCGTAGTGGTAGCTCATCCAGCCGCGGTCGTGATGGCGCTCGTGGCGCTGCGAGCGCAAAAAAGCGGCAAGGTAGCGCGTATGGCGACCACCCTCTACCAGCCGGCCTCCGAGTATGGACGCCGAGGCATGGACGAGCTGCATGAGCAGACGGTAAACCTGCTCTCGTTCCATGAACTGCCGAAGGAGGTCTTTGACGCGCAGGTCGCTTTCAACCTGCTCACCCGATACGGAGAGAAGTCCGTTCCGGTGCTGGAGTCGGTGGAAAGACGGGTTCTGGATCACTATCGCAGGACCACTGCCGGCCAAGCGACGGTGCCCTCGCTCTTAGTAGTACAGGCGCCGGTTTTCCATGGATACGCATTCTCCATCTATGTGGAAATGCAGGACACGGTGTCAGTGGGTGATCTGGCGCAGGCGTTGGCGGGCGAGCATGTCACTGTTACGCGGGGCGCGGACGAATCCCCGAGCAACGTGAATGCTGCCGGACAGAGTGACATTCTGGTGGCGGTGCGGCGTGACGCCACCCAGGAGAACGGATTCTGGATTTGGGCAGCGGTTGACAACCTGCGAATCGCTGCCAGCACGGCGGTCGAGTGCGCCGAAGCGATGGCGGCATCGCGCCCGCGAGGAAAGATCCAATGAGCCGGCTTGCCGGCCTATCGCTATTCGCCCTCTGCTTACTGGCGGCTTGCGGCTATCACACCGCGGGTCATAATGTTCAACTCCCGTCTGAAATCCACAGCATCGCCATTCCGGTTTTCACCAACCAGACCCAGACTGCACGCATCGAGCAGGTGGTCACGGCGTCAGTTGTTCACGAATTCATCGGACGAACTCATTACCGCGTGGTCACGCAACCAGACGATTCCACGGATGCCGTACTGCACGGAACCGTGTTGGGAACTTCGTCCGGCCCGCTCACGGTGGGCACTCGTACAGGCAGAGTAGCGACCGCCAATGTCGTCATTGTTCTGCAGGTCTCTCTCACCGACCGTCACGGCAAGGTGCTGTATCAGAATCCCAATTTCAATTATCACGATGAGTATGAAATGTCGAACGATGTGGCGAGCTTTTTTGACGAGAGATCGCCTGCGCTGGGACGCATCTCAGAGCAATTGGCTCGCGCTCTTGTGACCAGCATTCTGGAGGCGTACTGATGGGCGCCTTCGCCGCGGCAGAGCGTTTTGCCTCTGAAATCGCAGGCCGCAAGCTGCGACCGGCGTACGTCCTGGTGGGAGATGAGGTTTTCTTCCGCAAGCGCTGCCGCGACGCCATTCTGCAATCGCTAATACCGCCGGACATGCGTGACCTCAGCGTCTACGAGTTTGACCTGGCGGAAACTGAGGTTTCCGAGATTCTGGATCGCGCCCGCACCCCTTCCCTGATGGCGCCTTTCCAGGTGTTCTTCATTCGCGGAGTGAAGACGCTTTATGCTCGCGGATCGCAAAAGGAAAAGTTCGAGGCCATTGAAGCATATGCCAAGAATCCGAATCCCGATGCTCTGCTGATTTTTGTTGCTGATCACATCAGTATCCCTGCCGATGCGCGGCGAATGGAGCTGACCGACCGCGAGCGCTACGAGCGCATCCGCGAAACTCTGGGTGAATATTGCGGCATTGTGGAGCTGGCCAGGGTAGAGGAGAACCAGGCCGTCCGGTGGCTGAATGGAGAGGCGGAGCGGCAGAATGCGAAGCTCGATGCCGACGCAGCCCGGGAGCTCGTGGACGCGCTGGGCGGCGACATGATGATGATTGCCAGCGAACTGGAGAAATTGCTGCTGTTCGTGGGGGAGAAGAAACGCGTCACCCTAGGGGATGTGGAAACGATGGTACTGGCAGCCAAGCAACGCTCCCTCTACGAACTGACGGATGCCATTTCTGCCAGGGACCGGGTGCGCGCACTGCAAGTGCTGGATGCAATGTTGAGCAGCGGTGATGGCGAGGAAGCTGCAATCGGACATCTTTATATGCTCGCGAAGACGTTTCGCCAGATGCTGGTTATTTCCGAGCGGAACGTGCGCGACTCGCGGGCGCTGTGGCAGGCATTGTGGCAGGGCTTCCGCGTGCCTCCGTTTGCCGCGGAGGACATAATCAAGCAGGCGCGGCGATACAAATCGCGCCGTGAGCTGACGCGTGCTCTGCGGCTGATCGCGCGCGCCGATCTTGCGCTCAGATCGAATCCGGTGAGCAAACGCCTTCTACTGGAAAAACTGGTGTTGGACCTGGCATCGGAGACACAAGTGCCAACAGCGGGATGGCAGCAAGAGCAATTACCGGTGTGAAGAGGCAGTGCTCTTCGTCGCTAGCGGGCGAATTTAAGTCCGCTGAGCTGTTTGACTTTCGAGAGATCAACTCCCTTCGACATCAGCAACACATGGAATGACTCGCCCATTCCCGCGGGCGTAATAAGATGCTTCAGTTGCAGGGCCACCTTGGCGCGCTCCTGAGGCTGGCGAGTCTCTGAGAAAGCATCGGCAAACTGGTTCTCTTCGCCAATCCCCATCAGAAATTGCGCTTGTGTAACCAAACCCTGGCGATTGAGGCCTGACTGCTCGCCCGCGGCAGCAATGGCGGTAAAGTTCACGTGGGCAGTAATGTCCTGCTCTCCCGGCGCGTCGTACGGGGTGGGGCTGACGGTGTGATTACGGATTGCCGTAATGGTGCCGCGATGCCGGCCGGCGAGCTGTTCTTCGCGGGTGTAGCCGTAATCAACGACCATGACAAATCCGCTATAAATCTTACTGGCGATCTGGGCCATAAGATTTTGCGCAACCAGGCCAGTCTCGACACGCTCGCCGGGCTCGGGATGGATGCCATAGCGGTCCAGATATTCCTGCACTCCGGGTGACGCCGGCACGAAAGACTCGCGTAGCTGTCCGTTCTGGCAGTTGATCCTCATCTCACCTTCGCTGGAGACAACTTCCACCGGCAACGCGTCAAACAGCTCATTCGCAAAAACGATAACTGGATTGGGCAGTGGAGATGGGAAATCGTCCAGTGTGGTCTTGATGACAGCTTTGCCGGCCGCGACATGGGTTTCCAGAGTGCGCGCCAGGCGATTGCCTAGCGCCGGTGAGCTCTCAACCAGCACATAGCGAAGGGCTGCAAAAAAGTCAGGAAATTTCTGCTCCGACCAGTCCATCACGTCACGGGCAAACAAACCACGACCGGGGCCCAGCTCCAGCAGATCAATTCTCTCTGGCGAACCGAGGACGCGCCACATTTCCTCAAACTGACGGGCCAGCAGGCGGCCGAAGACAGCGTGTACATCGCTGGAGGTATAGAAATCGCCGGATTTACCGAACTGTTCGGCATGGCGGGCGTAATAACCCAGTTCGGGCTCATACAGGCACATCTCCATATAGCGCGAGAACGGAATGGGGCCACGGGCGCGGATTTCCTGTTCGATGCGCTGGCGCAGGGTCACAGGCCTTCGCGCTGCCGTTCGGCGCGGTTCTGCGGGGTGCGAGTAAACATCTCGACCAGATAATCGTGGAGGCAGTCATAGAGCTGGCGCTGGAAGGTCCATTCAAACTGTGGGTGGTCGAGATCGCGTGGGTGCAGCTCGAAATAGTAGGTGTGCACCGGGGTGGCGCGGTCCTTAAATTGAATGATCACCTCAACCGCTTCGCCTTTCGGGCGCGCGTCAAAATCCAGCAGAGGGTGCTCGTAAAGCCGAAGTTGCTCTAACACACGCTCAAGGCGGGGGTTGGGGGCGCCCATTGACCTATTGTAAATGGCGCACAATCTCCAGGGGCTCCGACCGCCATCAACCGCTATTTTCCGCTTCTAGAAAACCAGGAATGCGCGTTCTACTCGTAGCGAAGCGCTTCAATGGGGTCGAGGCTGGCGGCTTTCACCGCGGGCAGCATGCCGCTGGCGACGCCCACGAATCCCAGAATAAGCGTGGCGGTGAGCAGAATGGCGCCACTGATCTTCAGGTGAATGTCGCCCTTAGAGGCGTCGTCAACAAAGGCGCTCCACAATGTGAGCGAACCCACACTC
>DASRFG010000018.1 GCA_035651655.1 Terriglobales bacterium | reverse complement strand
CTGTTTACAGAAAATTTCACATTAGGCGTGCCGAAGAAATTTTCCAACGTCCCGGCTATCGCGCCGGTGGCACACCCATGAGCGGCGGGGAATTCCGGATGGGGCGGGGTAGGTGCGAGCGGGAGCCAGGTCGGATCAGCTTCGGTATCCGGATTACCGTCTAGGTCGCCGTTTGGAATTGCAGTTACCGGGCGCCAGAAGCTGAAGTGATACTTGGCGTTGAAACAACCGATACCTCCGTCCGTGAAGGCCACCGATAGCATAGCCAGCAATCTAGCGGATTTTGAGAGGTTGAGATGGCGATCGATCGCCATCTGACGGAAGGCGCCAAAAAAGGTGGCCACTGGATTTGCCGTCCAAAACAATGCGATTTCTGTTTGTGCAGCTGTCCGTACGCTGCTGTTGGCCGCTCCAAGCAGTTTCACCTCATTGTATTCCTGCGCCCATTGCGCGCTCCCCAAGTCCGGCGGACCGTTTGCCGGCAGGAACTGGGAAGCGCTCTGCATAGTGAAAGGAACCACCTGACCCACCCACGCCGGCACAGGCGGCACGAAAGTTGGCGGAGTGGGGATCCAGACTCCAGGTACAGGAGAGGTAGGGTACGTATAGGGAACGTTCGCATTCCTTCCATCGCCGGTCCGCAGGGCCACGATTCTGGCTGCTGCAATTTGCCCGATCGCAATGCCGCTGGCCTTCTTTTGACCGTCGGGGATGGCTGCAATCGCCGAATCATATTGGCTTTGCAACGTCACCGATTGCGCCGGGAAGTAGTAGAGCAAGGTTTGGTAAGCTGCCGAAATCGCGGCTGCCTCCCCTGAAGCATCTCTGGGACCGTGGAATTCGGGCCCGTACTGTTGATAACGCCCATCAATTGCATTCACAGCATCGTACATGGCGAGATGAACGTAGGTGAGATATAACTGGGTACCGGTGGTGGTTAGAGCTGTGGTCAGGGCGATCTGGTTCCAGTCCACGATAGGATTCGCCGCCCGGGCTCGGCCCGCAATTGCGACCGCCAGCACTAGCATCGTGATCAAAGTTCTGAGTCTCGTTTTCATTATTTTCCACCTTTGCCGCCGTCAGTGCTGACAATGACTGCCATGGACTTAGCATCGCTCTTTCTGGCCATCTCCCTTTCTTGGCGCCCGATCGGCACCTCGCGACCCCGGTTTTGTCCCCCAACCCAGAGCTGGGCGAGGAAGTATCGGTTGTCGTAGCGGCGAAAGACGAGCTTCGTCTGCGGTGAGGCATCGAGGGTTTGAATATATCCTGCGAACACGAGAATCGTATGGCGGTCACTGCCCCGAAGTTGCAACATTCCTGGCGCTCTGTCTTCGGTGACGTAGTATTCACCGGCTGCTAGAACCGTTTTTCCCGCGACAAAATTAAAGGGAACATTGAACGTGCTCAGCCTGGACTGAGCGTAAGCTGAACCAGCCGATAGCAGCAGGACGATCGCTGCAGCGGCCATTGACAAGTGTCTCTTCATGAAAATCTCTTTTCTGTGCTCCCTGTCGGAAACATCTAACAAGAGCACGTCACTCTTTTGCCCTATCGCGGCAAAACCTACAACGCACGAGCGTGTCCATCGTGTGTCCCGAGCTATGCCGCTGGCCCGAAGGTACTTAGTGACAACTCTCCCGCGTCGCTGGGCTTTACGAATGGGCGAGGAGTAGACTCCTTCTATGTGGCGGTGTGTATGAGTACTTCTGCTTCCAGCCGGATTTTGCGATTCGGCCCCTTCGAAACGGAGGTGCAAGCGGGCGAGTTGCGTAAGCGCGGACTCAAGGTCAGGCTTCAAGAGCAGCCCTTTCAGATTCTCGTTATGCTTCTGGAACGACCTGGAGAATTAGTCACGCGTCAGGAGATCCACCAGAAGCTTTGGCCAGCCGATACGTTCGTTGACTTCGACCACGGTCTTAACAATGCCATCAATCGCCTGCGTGAGGCGCTGGGCGACTCCGCCGAAACACCACGGTTCATTGAGACCCTGCCCAAAAAGGGCTACCGTTTCATTGCGGCGGTTACCGGGGATCAGCCGCCGGCCGAGGCTGAGTATCCGGCAGTAGAGGGCACGCCGGTAGCTAAGCCTGTCACGATTCCTGACAATATTGAGGAAGTATCGAAGGCTCAACCACGATTTCTCGTCACAACCCTCGTCTGCTGTTTTGCACTGGGGCTGGCGGCAATCGCCTTTCTCGGCTGGCGGCGTATCCGCGCCGGTCCTCCTCCTGTTTCGGGGCACGTCATGTTGGCGGTCCTTCCCTTTCAGAATTTAAGCGGGGATCCGAGTCAGGACTATTTCAGTGACGGGCTGACCGAGGAGATGATTGGTCAACTGGGAGCATTAAGCCCCGACCAACTTGGCGTAATCGCTCGCACCACGACGATGGCCTACAAGCATAGCTCGAAGAGCGTGAAACAGATTGGAAGCGAATTGGGCGTCGGCTATGTCCTCGAAAGCAGCGTCCGTCGCGATGGGAACCAGGTACGGATCAGCGTGCAACTCATCCGGGTTAATGACCAAGTGCATGTGTGGGCACATAGCTACGACCGGCACATCAGTCACTCGATTGAATTGCAAGAAGAGGTAGCCCAGGCGGTAGCGGAACAGATCGAAGTAAAGCTCAGTCCGACTTACAGTGGCCGTGCGAAAGCGCATCCACTCGACGCTGAGGCAAACGAAGCCTATCTGCGGGGGCGGTTCTTCTGGAACCAATTTACGCCGGAAGGCTACCGGAAGGCGATTACGTACTTCGAGAAAGCCATCGAGCGCGACCCGAACTTTGCGGAAGCCTATTCTGGGGTAGCCGACGCTTATCATTTCCTAGTAATAACGGATTCCATGCCGACAAGGGATGGTAACCCTAAAGGCCTCGAGGCGGCACGCCGGGCCGTGTCTTTGGGAGACAATCTGGCAGAATCGCACGTTTCGCTCGCCTTGGCGCTGTCCCGATCGGAATGGAACTGGTCTGGAGCCGAGGACGAGTTAAAACGAGCAATTGCGCTGAATCCCAGTTACTCGATGGCGCACCGCATCTATGCCGCCCTTTTTGGCTCAACCGGACGTCACCATGAAGCAGTACAACAAATAAACGAGGCCATGCGACTGGACCCCCTATCTCTGCCTAATAATGCGGAAGTAGTTCGAACTCTGTATTACGCCCGCAACTATGATCAAGCGGTTTGGCAGGGTCAAAAAGCGCTGCAGCTAGATCCCAACTACAGCAGGACCTACTTTTGGCTGGGGCGAGTTTATTCGCAGAAGGGAATGCACCGGGAAGCCATTGCAACCTCGGAGAAGATCCTTCAATCAATGCCCGACAGTACGCTCGGGCTGACCGAAATGGCATACAGCCTTGCTGCCGCCGGCCGCCAAACTGAGGCCCGCCAGATCTTGGGGCGGCTGCAAGAGAGGTCTAAGAATACTTTCGTGCCGGCGTACAACTTGGCCGTAGTGCACATCGCTCTCAAGGACAACCAAGTAGCCATGAGGTACATGCAGGAGGCCTTTAAGAACCGTGAATGGCCGATGGTGGTTCTCGCGGAGGAACCTCGCCTGGATCCCCTGCGGAAAGACCCTCGGTTTCAAGAGATTCTAGCCAAACTCAAATTGCAGTGAAAAACCCCTTTGCCTGTCTCCTCCTGCAATCCGGACCGACCTCGCCGTCTGAGACGAACTTCAAAACCGGATGCTGTAGCCGGTAAGAACCAGGTACTTTGCCAAGTCTCCGCCACCCAGGCGGTTGTCTTCGATGTCGGCCACGCTCCGCTTGAAGTCCTGATGGATACGAACCGGTGTATTTACCCAAAAAGTGTGGCGGCCATGGGTAAATGTCACGCCCGGATCGATAAACAGGGTGTAACCCGGTCTG